>JAIOSH010000548.1 GCA_021107685.1 Bacteroidales bacterium
ATTCTCCAATGTTTTGCATTTTGAAAAAATTATTTTGACAAAAATAATCAAAAAAGATTAACCGGTTTAATAATTTCAGGATTATCATTTGCAGGCGAATTGACCAATTTTGAAACCTGATAAGCCTGCATAAGCTCAAAGGGATAAGGTTTTAATAATTCTGATAAGACATCCCGGTTATTGCTATTCAGCCAATCATTTTCACTTGTTTTATGAAGAATTACAGGCATCCTGTTATGGATATTTTTCAATAATTCATTTGGTGTAGTAGTAATTATTGCAAAAGAATTGACTATTTCGTCTTCATTATCTTTCCAGCTATCCCAAATGCCTGCCATTGTAAAAAGAGAATTATCATTCATAGTAATACGAAAAGGAATTTTTTCATTTTCTTTTTTCCATTCATAAAAACCATCTGATAAAACCAAACATCTTTTTCTTTTAAAAGAATTTCTAAAAGATGGCTTTTCGGAAATTGTTTCGGCTTTTGCATTAATCAGCTTATTGCCGATTGATTTGTCTTTTGCCCAGAAAGGTATTAATCCCCATCGAAAATAACTTAGTTTACCTTGTGATACATTAGAAATTACAGCAAGATTTTGTGAAGGTGCACAATTATATCTGGGCTTATAATCGGTTTTATCAATTATAACATTGAATCTTTCTTCAATTATTTTTGTAAGGGGTGAAAAAGAAAAGCGTCCGCACATAATATAAAATTTTAAGTTTCTGAATATAGTATTTAATGTTCTTAGGCTCTAAAAAAGCCAAACTTACCAATCCCGAAAATCGGGACAGGCTATGTTATTAGTTTAGATGTTGTCGAAATTCAATTCTCTCAAAATACAGGATTGTTCAAATTGAAATGTTGTCTATATTCCGCATAGCGGTTTCAATTCATAACTCATAACTTATAATTGATTTCGTCGCTTAATGGAAAAAAATTTACCAACAATTATACAGTCATTCTCCGTAGGAGTCCTTCTGACAATTGTCATTAATTGCATACTGCTTACTGCTTACTGCATACTGTTTATTGCCTACTGCCTACTTTTATCAACAAGTTCATCTGTATCAGAGTTAAATGACTTATCTATATCAACGCTTAACAAATCGTTCCATTTTGTTGAATAACAAGGCGAAAGATTTTCCTGTCTCATTTTCCATCTTTTCTTTGTTCCCTGTATAGCATATTTAATTTTGTCCCTGCCCATTGAAGCATTAATTTTATCAACAATTTTTATCAGTTCTTTAAATTTTTTCCTGTTTACATCGTCCCAAAGTACAGCCTGGCGAATATTGTCAGGTATAATATTTGAAACAATTACGCCTGATTTCTTATATTTATATCCTTTTTTGTATAGAGCTTTTAATGCAATAACTGCATAATGAATAAGTTCTGACGTATTATTAGTTGCAACAGGTAATTGAACAATTTTATAATTAACATATTGTGGTCCTTTAGCAAATTTATTAGTCATAATAAAAATGAGAAGAGTTTGAGCAAGGGTATGCTGTTTCCTTAATTTTTCAGCAACTCTTGAAACATAAGTAGTTGTTGCCTGTTCAATATCTTCATATTTTTGCAAAGGTTTTCCATAAGAACGTGAAGTACATATTTCTTTTTTTTCAGCAGGATTTATATCAATAGGATAACAAGAAATTCCTCTTAATTCAAGTATTATTCTTTGACCAATCACACCCATATATTTCCGTATCCAGCTTTCATCTGTATTTTTCAGGTCAAATGCCGTTTTAATATTATTTTTCAATAAAAATTTAGTGTATTGTCTGCCAACACCCCAAATATCTTCAACAGGAATTTGTTTCAATTCCTTATCTATATCAGAAAGAGCTGTAAAATCAAAAATATATTTATATCTTTCGTTTCTGCAGAAAGGGTGTATATTTTTTTTTTGCTATATGATTGGCAATTTTTGCAAGTGTTTTTGTCGTTGCTATTCCAATAGAAACAGGAACACCTGTCCATTGTTTTATTTTGTTTCTCATATTAACTGCAAAATCAGTTATATTCATATCAATAATTCCCGTCAAATCTAAAAATGCTTCATCTATTGAATATATCTCAATTTCAGGAGTAAATCCGGAAAGAATGTTCATAACCCTTTGCGAAATATCGCCATATAAAGAAAAATTAGTTGAAAATACGTGAACATTATTTTTTTCAATTATATCACGAATTTCAAAAGCAGGAACTCCCATTTTTATTCCTAATGACTTTGCTTCGTTAGAACGTGCAATAATACATCCGTCATTATTTGAAAGAACAACAATAGGTTTTCCTTCCAGCTTTGGGTTAAATATCCGTTCACAAGAAGCATAAAAATTGTTACAATCAACTAATGCAAAAATTTGTTGCATATTTTTTTAATATTTTACAATTATCGGTTTACACTATTTCGATTTTTATCAATAATCCACGTGCTTAATTATCTTTTTAGATTTTATAAAAGATGCCGGATTTTTTGAGTATAAAAATAACAATATTTTTTTTATGAATATTTGTATTTTTAACAAAATCTATATACATTTGTATAAAATTTCATTATTGAAATTATTCCTTTGAATAACTAAAACCTATAACCATGAAAAAATTATTAAATATTTTAATATCAGGCGATTTACGTGACGCGGGGATTAGGTTTCACACTATGCAAGCTGCTTATAAATACGGAGTTAGAGGAACTGTTCGATATATAGAGGATTATTCAATTTTTATTATAGCTGAAGGTGAAGAAGATAAATTAAATAATTTTGTTAATTGGTGTAAGAGAGGTCCACTGGGTGTTAGAGTAGATAAAGTAGAAATTGAGGAAGGTGAAATTAAAAATTATAAAAAATTTGATATGGTTCGTAGGTCAAGGTCTAAGAATAATCCTAAATAAATTGTTTAATAAATTTTTCCTGAAATATTTTTTTCCCATGTAATTAACAAATCCAAATCTTAATTTTCTTTTTTTTATGCAAACAATAATCACTAAATTCGATAAGGCTACAGCCACTGATAGTATTATTTATCTCATATCTGATATTAAAAGTATTGATAAAAAAATATTATCAGGTAAAGAGATTGATTTTATTAAACAACAGAATAAAAACAAAAAGGAACTTATAGTTTTTAATCATTTTGACAGATGGATTTTTGTACAGTTCATTAAAAAGGAAAAGGGAAAAAATAAAAAACTTGAACAATGCAGAAAGGCAGGTGATAAATTATTGAAATTAATTAATGAAAATAAAATTAATGATATTATACTTTATGATTTAGAAGGGAATGCTTTTGAAACACTTGCCTTTGCCGAAGGAATGGCATTAGGTAATTACCAGTTCCTGAAATATAAAAAGAATGCTGCTGATAAAATATATTCACTTAATACAATTTGTATTTTTTCTGAAAAAGTTAATACGGAACAAATTGATGAACTTAATATAATTATTGACGGGACTTTAAAATGCCGGACACTCGTTAATGAACCTGTATCATATTTAAATGCTGTTATGCTTTCTGATGAAATAAAAAAAATGGGAAAAGAAGCAGGATTTAAGGTTGAAGTATTAAACAAAAAAAAGATAGAATCCATAAAAATGGGAGGATTGCTGGCTGTGAACAAAGGCAGCATTGACCCGCCTACATTTACTATAATTGAGTGGAAACCAGAAAATGCTATTAATAAAAAACCTTATGTCTTTGTTGGAAAAGGTGTAGTATTTGATACAGGCGGACTGAATATCAAAACTGAGAATTATATGGAAAATATGAAAAGTGATATGGCAGGTGCTGCTGCTGTGGCTTCTTCAATATATGTTATTGCAAAAGCTAAACTACCTTTTTATATTATAGGACTAATACCTGCAACTGATAACAGACCTGCTGGTAATGCGTATGTTAATGGCGATATTATCACAATGTATGATAAAACTAAAGTAGAAATAATAAATACAGATGCTGAAGGACGTTTAATACTTGCAGATGCTTTAAGTTATGCTAAAAAATTCAATCCTGAACTTGTTATTGACCTTGCTACTCTTACAGGGTCTGCTGCAAGAGCAATTGGGAAATATGGAATTGTTGGAATGTGTGCAAAATCTAATAAGGAATTTGCTAAATTAAAAAAAAGCGGTGAAAATGTTTATGAAAGAATTGCCGAATTTCCATTCTGGGATGAATATTCTGAAATGATTAAATCGGAAATTGCTGATATTAAGAATCTTGGTGGAATCGATTCAGGTGCTATTACTGCTGGAAAATTCCTTGAGCATTTTACGAATTATCCCTATATACATCTTGATATTGCAGGTCCTGCTTTTATTGATAAAAAAGACAGTTACAGAAGTATTGGAGGTACAGGAACAGGAGTGAGGCTTTTATTTGATTTTATTAAACAAAAAATTAACTAAATCTTACAATTCAAAAAAAATTTAAATGTATAATCCCGATATTGAAAAATATATTGAATTACATTCGAGTGAAGAAACTTCCATATTAAAAAAACTTAACAGGGAAACTAATCTAAAAGTTTTAATGCCAAGAATGTTATCAGGCCATTTACAGGGAAAATTCCTGGAAATGATAAGCCTGATGATTAAACCCAGACAAATATTAGAAATTGGGACTTATACGGGATATTCTGCAATATGCTTATCAGCAGGACTTTGTAAAGGAGGAATAATACATACAATTGAGAAAAATAGTGAGCTTGAAGATATCGCAAATCGTTATTTTAATAAAGCAGGAATTAAAAATAAAGTAAAATTTTATCTCGGTGATGCCATGAATATTATTCCTGATATCAACGAAATTTTTGACCTTGTTTTTATTGATGCTGATAAAGAAAATTACCTCAACTATTATAATTTGGTTTTCAATAAAGTAAGAAAAGGCGGATTTATTATTGCTGATAATGCCCTGTGGGATGGTAAGGTTATTGAATCAGACTATAAAGATGATAAAGAAACTATTGGAATTGTTCGATTCAACGATTTTGTTCAAAAGGATAAAAGAGTGGAAAATATGATTCTTCCTCTTCGTGACGGATTGATGATAATTAGAAAGTTATAATAACAATATATGTATAAAAAAATATTATTAATTCTTTTTATAATTATTTCTTTTAATATTTATGCACAACAGCCGAATATTGATGTTAACAGCCGATTTGTGTCTTTCGGTTTTGATGATGGTCGCACTTCTGACTTCGAATGGGTGGCACCGATGTTTACGCAATATAATTCGCATGCATCCTTTAATATTATTAATTACGCAGCTTATGCAGCACCGTCTTATGTTGAAAAAGTTGACAGTTTAATAGCACAGGGACACGAAATAGGTGATCATACTATTTGGCATAGAACTTTTATGTATGTTCACCCGTTTTTTAATGGTCAGCCCGAAGAAGGATATATTGGTGGAATTGAAAATAAAGGGTTTCCCACAAATGCCGATATGAAAGATGATCAGGGTGATGGTAAAAATATTTTTGGAGTGCTGTTAGATCAAAAAATTAAAGATTCTCATATTTGGTATTATACGCAAATTGGTTTGTCAAATCCTGATAGTGTAACATGGGGGACATTAACGGATAATGATTGCCAGGCAATACGCAATTATTTGTCTGTATGGAATTATTCTTCTGTTACAGGATTATTGGATTATCTTGATGAATTATCCGCTCAATATTGTGGAACAATAGGATATTCTAAAGATTCATTATCATGGAATGGGGAAAAATTTACAAAAGGAATTTTTACCGGATGTAAAACAACCTGTAATCACGAAATATGGGACCGTTTGGTCGAAATACAACATCATTGGTACACTGACACTTATAATCTTAATGACCCTCCGACAAATTGGTCTTTCCCCGGTGGTCCTCATTCGCCTGATCTGTTTTATTTAAAAGACGGAAGGAAATATTATGACAGGGATTATACAATTATTGCCAATCATTTTGGCAAATGCCAAAGCAGCAAAACCCTGAAATTCAGATCGTGGGCAGGAATTTTACAGGATTATGAATATAAAACCGTATCAGATGCTCATTTTGAAGGAAGATGGGATGGATGTGAAAAACGAAATATTATTTTACAAATGCCCTTTAATGCTAATTTATGTAAAGATAATAATGTTTGCAGATTAAATTATCACGATAAACTTTCATTTGCACCTGTTAACACTTACAGCCCTGATGAAGAGCCATTGCTTAGTTCAACAAATTGGCTGAAAACAATTTACGAAGTAGATACGAAATTCAAATTGATGATTAATAAATTGATCAGAAAATCTAATAATGGGATGATCCCATTTGGTTTAAACGACAGTCAGGATACTTTTACGTGGAGATTGTTTTTTGACTTGTTTCTGCAATTTTGCCAGGAAGCAGGAATTGAAGCTATATCAATGAAAGAGGCTTATGAAATTGCATATAATAATCCTGTTGTAATAGGGAATTTATTTCGTAATCCCAATATGAGAAGAAGTGTTTTTGAGGTTACAGGAGCAAATAATTCACCTTCTTATCCTGATGGCTGGACAGCCGGCATAGTAGATACAACAAACAGTTTAACAGATTCAACTAATAATATTTTGGTACTGGACGGTATAAGTTCTACTGAGTTTTTTCTTTATGGTGTTCCTCCCGGAATATTGAATTTTAGCTTTGCTTCAAAAAAAGGATCAGGAACTTCGAAAATTATAATTAAAAAAATACGAAATATTGACCTGTATTATAATGCAGCTAATAATCCATTAATTGATGAGATAAATATTAATTCTGATAACTGGCAATTTTATAATACATCATTTTATCTGGAAGATGCCCCCCGATTATCTGTTCCTACTGAACTTTCGCCTTCGTGTGATGGTTTTGATAATAAGATTGTAGGTGTTTATTTTAAAATTGAAGGTCAAGGTACACATTTTGCAATGCCTGATTTAACCCGAACAAGTATTCCTGTAATAATTGTAGATTTAAAAGTATTTTTAGAAGGACCCTTTAACGGGACAGATATGAATACATTTTTAAATCCGTCTGATATACCGTTGTCCCAGCCTTATAATAACTCACCGTGGAATTATTCAGGTGTTGAAAATGTTACACAGATACCAAATAATGATATTGTCGATTGGGTATTGATTGAGTTAAGAGAAACACAGTTTCCTGCTGACTCGGCTAATTCATCTACAATAGTAGCACGCCAGGCAGCGTTTTTATTGAAAGATGGAGCAATAAAAGGAATGGATGGTATTAGCCCGCTTCAGTTTAATTTGCTTATTTCAGAAAATTTATATGCAGTAGTTTGGCATAGAAATCATCTCGGAGTTATTTCAGCTAATGCTATATCTTTAATTGATAGTGTCTATCATTATGATTTTTCTACTGGATATGGACAGGTTCTTGGCGGAACTAACGGATATAAGGAAATAGGCAATGGTGTTTGGGGAATGATAGGTGGTGATGGGAATGCAAACGGACAAACAGAAAATTCCGATAAAAATGATGTTTGGGAACCTCTATCCGGACAAACAGGATATCTATCCGGGGACTTTAATATGAACAGACAAGTAGCTAATCCCGATAAAAATGACATCTGGGCTCCTAATTCAGGAAAAGGCACACAGATTCCTGATAATGTTTTATTTAAAGGATATTTATGTCAAGTGCCCGAGTAATAAAACTATGAAAAAATAAGCATTTAGCAATTTTATTTATTAATTTTTCATCAATCTTCATATAAAGTATCGGATTATAATAAGACAAAATTAAAAATTATTTTTGATGTTCTAAAAAAAAATTTCTGTTTCCCGACTTTATGGACGGACGCTAAATAGCGTTGGTTTCGCTGTTAACATAATCCAGCCCCAATATGCAAATTTGCTGCTGCCGGGTTCCACCTCCTGGATCTTCTCCAGGCTTTCGGTTGGGAGCAAAAAGGAGAATCCGCCTGATATTTTCACTTCTTTAAATATTTTAATTC
>JAIOSH010000198.1 GCA_021107685.1 Bacteroidales bacterium
CCAGTTATCAGGTTCAATTAATTCTCCCTTTTGATTATAATAAAATTCTTTTGTTGACATAAAACTGTAATAATCATTTAATTTCAGTTTCAACACTTTAGTAATATATTCTTTAGGAGATATTTCAATATTTTCAATAATAAGTTTTGCGGGAGGTTCTCCCATATAATGATTTAAAATATCTTTTATTGTTTTAACGACTTCTTCCTCATTCCAGAAATTGTTCTTTTCAACAAAATCCAGGTAAGATTTCATTTCTTCAAACATTTTTGAATGGTCATAAAAATCCTGTCCTTTTATTTTACCGTGATAAGCAGAATACGGAACTGCACCATGCATCTTCATCATACGCAAAACCGCATTGGCTTCAGAACCCTGGGCAAAATATACATCTCCTCTTTTCTTAACAAAAGCTCTTGCCCGTTCAACATATTCCCAATAAACCGTAAACATTTCAGAAAGTTTTATTTCCTGTTTGCTTAATCTTTTTACTTCAGATTCTAAAAAGGATGTTGCTGAAAAACACCAACATGTTCCGCTTGCACCTTGCGAAACAGGTTCATTATGCGAATATTTTATATATTCATCAATTGAAGTTGGGAAATCATAATTAGTAATATCCAGTGAAAAATAAGCTTTGGGTTTTGTAATTATTTCTATATCCTTATACTCATTAATACTTTTTAAAATTGTATTTTGATAATAACCGTCTTTTTTTTCCTTAAAAACACCTTTGTCTTTTTCATGTATATCTTGTGTGTAACTTGTTAAAGTTATTACAACTAATAATATAGGAAATAAAAATTTATTATTCATCTGTTTAAATTTTAAATAATTTATGAGCTTGCAATATACATAAAATAATTTAATAATTTTGTTGAAAAAAAATAATGCTCTTTAGAAAGAAAAAATATATTAGTTCAGCTTCTCTTTCACGGCTTGCCTGGAAACGTTTTAAAAAAAATACTCTTTCATTTATCTCATTATTTTTTATTTTTATTGCAATACTAATCTCTCTGCTCGGATATTTGATTACACCTGATCCTACACCTTTTGCAAATGAACAATTTTTAGAATTAACTATTAGAAAACCAGGGTTTTCTGTTGAAATGTTATTGGTCAGAAAAAATGAAAAGATAATAAAACCAAACTTTTTTAAAAAAATGATATGGGGTGAAAAAAGTATTTATACATCATTTCCATTTTTAAAATATAAATTTATTGAAGATAATATTTTAATTGAAGAATATTCGGATCCGACAATTAACGACGGATTAGAAAAATTATTCAACCTGGCAGATATTGTTTATCCGCTCTCACCTGATAATAGTAATATTAAACAAAAAGGCAAATATTTATTTTTCAATGATATTTATGGTATAGCTCATAAAAAAAGTATTGAAGAATTAAAAAATATTGTTAAAAGCAAGCATATAATTAAAAGGACATTTTTATTAGGAACCGACCGTTTTGGCAGGGATCTGTTAAGTCAGTTATTAATTGGCACAAGAGTAAGCCTTTCAGTTGGTTTTATTTCTGTTTTTATTTCATTGATAATAGGAATATTTTTGGGTTCTCTTGCTGGTTTTTTCAGGGGATGGATTGATAATTTAATAGTATGGTTTATTAATGTTATTTGGTCAATACCGACTTTATTGCTTGTAATTGCTATAACTTTTGCTTTAGGAAAAGGCTTTTGGCAGGTATTTATTGCAGTAGGCTTAACAATGTGGGTTGAGGTTGCACGTGTAGTACGCGGACAAATATTAAGCATAAGGGAAAAAGAATTTGTTGAAGCTGCAAAATCATTAGGATTCGGGAATTTCAGGATAATATTCAGGCATATACTACCGAATATTATGGGAGTGGTAATAGTAATTTCGGCTGCTAATTTTGCTGCTGCAATATTAATTGAAGCTGGTTTAAGTTTTTTAGGTATTGGGGTTCAGCCTCCAATGCCCTCATGGGGTACAATGATAAAAGAGAATTACGGATATATTATTCTTGATTCAGCCTATTTAGCTATCTTACCCGGAATTGCAATTATGCTTATGGTGTTAGCTTTTATGCTTATTGGCAATGGTTTGAGAGATGCTTTGGATGTTAGAACGGTAGATAAGTAGGCAGTAGGCAAGTAGGCAGTGGGCAAGTAGGCAGTGGGCAAGTAGGCAGTGGGCAAGTAGGCAGTGGGCAAGTAGGCAGTGGGCAGTAGGTAATTAATGACAACTAATGGTTGTTTTTCTCTGCGTCTTTGCGTCTCTGCGTTTAATTCTATAATCAGTAACAAAAAACAAGCGACAGGAAATCTTAATAGAAAGCCACGAATTCTCGAATAAAAATCGAATTAAAATGAAATATTCGTTAAAAATTTCTATAATCAAATGTTTCAATATTATAAAATCTTTGATTACCGCAATTACCCTTGATATAATTCATATTAAATGTATTACTCAGATTAAGTTTTAGTGCAAAATATATATCATAACCCGTAAAATCACTAAAACTAAATAGTGAGCCTAATTTATCCGTACCAATTATAAAATTACCAAAGCGACACGTAAGTCCTATCCTTGGATGTCTCCAATCCCATTCATATAATGATAAAGGCAAACTAATCTCCAAGCGACTTGTTTCAAAACGTGGAGCAACTGAAATTATAGTGGGCCTTTTTAAATATGAATCTCCGATATTTATTCCATATATAAGTATGCTGTTGAGAAATAAGTAATCATATATACTATAATCAAATTGAATATTTATTGCAGGCGGCAGAAAAAAATTAAATTTATTATCTTTTAATGATTCATTAAGATTGCTGGAAAAATAATGATTTAACTTTACTTTAATAGTATTTAGTGTACTATCAGGTAAAGTATCATTCCACTTTTCCCAATAAGTGTTAACATTTTTAAATACATGTTTTTCAGCTTTTTTAGTAAATTTTATATATCCGAGATCAGTAATTGAAAATCCAATTTTATACCTGTATTCTTCATATCTTTGGGCGCATAATCTATCAAAAAATTTATTAGAATGTCCCTTAGTAGTTTTTTGATAAGTTATACCCAAATCAGTACCAATACCAAATCCTTTAATCAAACCATTTCCATCAGGATAGTCATTATTATTATAATCAATCGGGAGTGAATAAGCATATTCAAAATCTGCATTAAAAATGTCAGCAATACTATCATTATAAACCAAGTAATCAACATCATACGAATTTATATACAAACCGGCATATCCAAATAATGGTTTTAAAGTTATTCCAAGTGACCAATACTCCCATTTATAACGGTGAAAATTATAAGCATAGCTCAAACCTAATTCAAACCATGACAAATGTCCCAAATTTATTTCTTCATCATGAATATACTCTATACCAAATTGAGGTTTATAATCAATTGTTTCATATAAAAAATTTGCAATATCATAAGGAAGGTTTCTGAAAGCTCCTACTGTTCGAAAAGCAGTTGTTATACCATAAGCATGTTTGCCGTAAACAAGCATCCCGGCAGGACCATTAATACGTATTGAATAACATCCATTTTTATCATCCTCATTCTTGTATATATCTGTAAAAGCATCAAATTTGCCATATTCTGGATATGGACCACCTGTGATGAATTTAAATAAACCGTAATCATCACTATGAATATAATGATAGTTATTCTCTGCAAAAGCATTACAAGCAAATAAACTAAAATCCATATATAGTTTGGAAGCAACCATACTGCTGGGATTAAAACTTATTCCGTTTGTACCGGCATAATTACTATTTATAATACCCAGCATTTCCTGTGCTTTGACCGGAATAATAATTAAATTAATTATAAAAAATAAGATTATTATTCTCATTTATACTAATACTGTATTCCAAATAAATAATTTTTTCAAAACAATGATTTCAGCTTACAATTCTATAAAAAAAACGTTAAAAGTAATAATTAATTTTTAACACAAATTAAAGGCTTAAATAAAATTTCAAAATTATATTATGCTATTGAAGGAATAAACTTAGAAAAGAATAACAGAAATAAAAAGGTCAGAAAAATTAAAAATTTCTACATCTTTTTATCAATCACGCATTTAATTTTCCTGACCAAAACCAACCAAAACCAAAATTTACAAATAAAAAATAACCACTATTAAATTTATGGTAAACATATAACCAAACATTCTGAAATAATTATATTAAATTTTAAATTTTTTATGAATTATAAATATTTAAATGTTCCTGTTTTTATTATAATATTGTTAACAATATCCTTCTTTTGTCCTTTACACCATTCAATAAACTTATTTAATTGTTCCTGACTACCTTCTGCTTCAATATAAATTGAGTTTTCATTATTATATTCAACAAATCTGTGTACACCTAAAAATCTGTTAATCCATTCAGAAAAAGTTTTAAAATTTTCTCTTAAAACTATAGCTGTAATTAAAATTTTTATTTTTTTATTCATTAACTATTTTTTTTAAGAAAACGATAGAGAATAAAATTAATTGTTTAATCTATGAGGTTATTTTTGAATAAAAAACATATATTTTGCAAAATTTATGCCAATTACTCAATGCTTAAATAGTCAATATAACAGAGAAAACTTATATATCCATAATCGGAAAAACATCCATTTTAGGATAATAGATTACTCTCAAATAGTTTAAATTTTGGTAACTACTCAGCCACTATATTAATCTTAATAGCCACAGATTCACAGATTTCAAACTACCTTTGGTAGTTTTCTTTGTGAAAATTTAAAAAATTTAAAAAATTTATCAATTTTAATCTGTGAATCTGTGGCAAGTATTTATTTTTAACATTTTATATTGGATGAGTAGTTACAAATTTTGTAACTATTCAGCTTGTAAAAAATATTAATACCTTTGTTGTAAAAAATTTTTTTAAAATAAACGACAAGCACCAAATAACAAATAACAAATAAATTCCAAATATCAATTATCAAATGACCGAAACTGTTTTGGTTATTAAATTTTTGGTAATTGTAATTTATTTGAAATTTGGTGCTTGTGTTTTGGAATTTAATTATTAATAATTTTTTTACCTGTTTATCCTTATGGGAAGGCAAAAATTAAGGATAAATAATGGTTCCAAACAGGTCGTAAATACCTGCTTCTAATATTTTTATATTATAAAATTCACCAATTTGTAATTTGTTATTTTGCAAAGGAACCAATACTTGATTATCAACTTCAGGGGAATCATATTCGGTTCTTCCAACATAATATTCACCTTGTGTTCTATCGAATAAAACTTTTAAAACTTTACCAATTTTATCCTGATTATGTTTCAGAGAAATTTGCTGTTGTATTGACATGATCTCATCGGCGCGTTCCTGTTTCACTTTTAATGGAATACTATCTTTTAATAAAAATGCAGCAGTATCTTCTTCATGAGAATATTTAAATACCCCCAATCTCTCAAATTCCGAATCTTTAATAAATTGTTTTAACTCTTCATGGTTTTTTTCTGTTTCTCCAGGATAACCCACTATCAGAGTTGTTCTAATAGCTACACCAGGTAATTTATTTCTTATTGTTTCAATTAGCTTAATAGTATCCTTAGCAGAAATATTCCTCCGCATTGATTTTAATATATTATCACTGATATGTTGCAAAGGTATGTCAATATAATTACAGATATTAGGTCTTTCCTTTATTATTTTAAGCACATCTAAAGGGAATCCGGCTGGATATGTATAATGTAAACGCAACCATTTTAAATCCTGAATGTCAGCTAATTTCTCAATTAAATTGGCTAATTTTTTCTTTTTATAAATATCAACACCATAATATGTCAGGTCCTGCGAAATAAGAATAATTTCTTTAACCATATTATCGACCAAACACTTTGCCTCATTTACAATTTGTTCAACGGGTCTTGAAATATGTTTTCCCTTTATTAAAGGAATAGCACAAAATGAACATTTTCTGTCGCAACCTTCTGCTATTTTAAGATAAGCATAATGTTTCGGTGTAATCAGAGAGCGTTCAGCCGTTAATTTATCATTAAAACCAATATTTAATTCGTTAAAAATTTCTTTGATTTCATTTACACCAAAATAAGCATCAACTTCAGGCATTTCTTTTCTTAACTCATATTTATATCGTTGAGAAAGACAACCCATTACATATACTTTCTTTATTAATCCTTGTTTTTTTGCATCAATATATTGTAAAATAGTATCTATGGATTCCTGTTTAGCATCGTTAATAAAACCGCAGGTATTAATTAAAACAATATCAGTTTCATTGGTTTTCGGTTCATGTTTAACATCAATTCCTCTGGCTTTCAAAAGCCCTATTAATACTTCCGAATCAAAAATATTCTTAGAACAGCCTAAAGTAATGATATTAATTTTCGGGGAAGAAAGTTTGCTTTTCAATATATTGAATGTTAACAAGGATTTTAATTACAAATTTGCTTTATCAGATATTCTACTTCATTTCCAAATTTTTCAGTAAATCCTAAATCAATAGCTTTTTCCAGATCTTTACATGCTAAAGCCGTGTCTTTTTTTTCAATATATACTAAAGCCCTGTTACGGAAAGCATAAGAATTTTCAGGCGTTAAACCAATTGAATAATTTATATCATCTAAAGCACCTTTTGTATCATTTAATTTTAATTTTGAAAAACCTCTGTTATTATAAGCATAGCTATTTTCAGGGTTTAATTCAATTGCTTTATTAAAATCTTCAATTGCACCGGTATAATTTGTCAATATAATTTTTACAAAGCCTTTGTTAGTATATATTTCTTCATATATGGGGTCAAGTTCAATTACTTTATCATAATCTGCAAGTGCTTCATAGTATTTACCTGATTCGGTATAAATGCTTCCTCTTAAAAAAAAAGCATATTTATTTTCATTATCATTTTTTATCACAGTATTACAATCAGCTAAAGCATTTTTAAAATCTTTTAATTTTTTCTCTGCAAATGCTCTTTTTAAATAAGTCAATTTATATTCAGGATTAATTTCAATCACACATGTAAAATTAATAATTGCTTTTGAATAATCTTCCAATTCATTATGTACAAGTCCAATATTATAATATACTTCCCAATTTTCGGGGTCATATTCAAGAGCTTTATTATACTCCTCAAGAGCTGCTTTGTAATCAGCATTTTTATAATTTTTATTGCCTAAATAGATATGTTTGTCTATAAGTAATTTATTACATCCTGATAATAAAATAAAAGATGATAATATGATGATTAATAAAATGGCAGATTTTTTAATTCTAATAAGATTTTGCATTATAATTAATTATTAGTAAAAAGACTATCAACAAACTCAATTCTGTTAAATACCTGTAAGTCCTGCATTTTTTCGCCAATTCCAATATATTTTACAGGAATTTTTAATTGGTCGGAAATACCAATAACAACTCCTCCTTTAGCAGTACCATCTAATTTTGTAAGGGCAATTGCATTTACTTCTGTAGAAGCTGTGAATTGTTTTGCTTGTTCAATAGCGTTTTGTCCTGTTGAAGCATCTAATATAAGAAGTATTTCTTGCGGAGCATCAGGAATGATTTTTTTCATAACCATTTTTATTTTTGATAGCTCATTCATCAGGTTAATTTTATTATGTAATCTTCCGGCAGTATCTATTATAACTACATCAATATTTTTTGCTACTGCTGATTTCAAAGTATCAAATGCAACAGAAGCGGGGTCTGCGCCCATTCCTTGATTAATAATAGGAACACCAACTCGTTCGGACCAGATTACAAGTTGATCAACTGCTGCTGCCCTGAATGTATCGGCAGCTCCAACTAAATCAGATTTGCCTGTTTTTTTGAATAGATAAGCTAATTTCGCGATAGTTGTTGTTTTTCCAATTCCATTAACACCAACTTCCATTATTACATAAGGGAAATCACGTTCAGGTAATGAAAAATCAACAGAATCTTTTACATTATTTTCTTGAAGTAATTCAGCAATTTCTTCTTTAAGTATTAAATTTAATTCTGATGTTCCGACATATTTATCTTTTGCTACACGTTTTTCAATTCTTTCAATTATTTTCAAGGTAGTTTCAACACCTACATCAGATGTTACAAGTATTTCTTCTAAATTATCAAGAACCTCATCATCTACTTTTGACTTCCCAATTATTGCTTTTGAAATTTTGGAAAAGACACTTGTTTTAGTTTTTTGTAGTCCTTTATCAAGATTTTCTTTTTTATCTTTTGAAAAAATAGTAAATAATCCCATAATACTTATTTAAATCAATTACATATAAAAAAAGCTCCTTCCTACTAACGGAAAAAGCTTTTAATTTATTGGAAATTATTGCTTTTATTTCTTTGACAAATAATCTTTTACCTGTTCAGTATGGACAATTTGTTCTTTAAAAGTATAAGCACCTGTTTTTGGTGATTTAACCATTCTTATAACTTTTGCATAATTTTTTCCTGTTGATTGTAAAGTTGCTACTACTTTCTTTGCCATAATTAAAATTATTTTATTTCTTTATGAATAGTCATTTTTTTTAAAATTGGATTATACTTTTTTAATTCCAACCTTTCCGGAGTGTTTTTCTTATTTTTTGTTGTTATGTATCTGGAAGTTCCGGGAACACCACTGTTTTTGTGTTCTGTACATTCCATAATTACTTGTATTCTTGCGTCTTTTGTTTTTTTTGCCATTTTTTATATGGTTTTGATTTTTCGGAGTGCAAAATTATATTTATTTTAATAAAAAACCAAAAAATATTAAAAAATATTTTTTTATCTTTGATTTTTTAAAATGAAGTGGCAAAATTACATAAAAGGTTTTAAAGCATTTTTACAACTTGAAAAATCATTATCAATAAATTCTATTGATGCGTATTTACATGATATTACCAAATTTACGCAATATCTTGATTATAACAAAATTAAGCTTTCAGCGGAAGAAATAGAATTGAAACATCTTCAAGGTTTTATCTTGTGGATTAATGAATTAGGTATAAGTGCTACATCACAGGCAAGGATTGTTTCAGGAATTAAGGCTTTTTATAAATATCTGCTTTTAGAAAATATTATTAAACATAATCCTACTGAATTATTAGAATCGCCAAAAATTAGCAGAAAGCTACCGGAAACACTTAATATAATAGATATTAATAATCTTATTAATGCAATTGATTTAAGTAAATCTGAAGGAGAAAGAAATAAAGCCATGCTTGAAACATTATATGGTTGCGGATTACGGGTTTCGGAACTTACCAACATGAAAATTTCACATCTTTATTTTAATGAAGGTTTTATTAAAATCACAGGAAAAGGAAATAAGGAAAGGCTCGTGCCTATTGGAAATGTTGCTATTAAACATATAGAAATTTATATTAAAAATATTCGCAATCAATTAAATATAAAAAAAGATAATGCTGATATACTTTTTCTGAACAGAAGAGGTTCTAAAATGACAAGAGTAATGGTTTTTATAATCATAAAAAATCTTGCTGAAAAAATCGGTTTAAAAAAAAATATTAGTCCTCATACATTCAGACATTCATTTGCGACACATTTAATTGAAGGTGGTGCTGATCTTAGAGCCGTTCAGGAAATGCTTGGTCACGAATCTATTACAACTACTGAAATATACACACATTTAGACAGAGATTATTTAAGAAGTTCTATACTTCAATATCATCCACGTTCTGAAATAAATTTAAAAAAATTATAAATCATTATTACTTTTGTAAAATTTTACAAATTATTACAAAACAATAGTACAATTATGGGAAAATATGGAAAATGGATAGGAGGAGGATTAGGTTGGGCTTTAGGCGGACCAATAGGTGGAATATTAGGCTTTGTTTTCGGCTCTATGTTTGACGGGATGCAAAGTGGTGAATATGAATACAAAGCAACAAAAACACAAAGCGGTGATTTTAGTGTAAGTATGCTGATTTTATCTGCTGCTATTATGAAAGCAGATAATAAAATCTTGAAATCAGAATTAAATTATGTCAGACAATTTTTCCTCAGTCAATTCGGGATAGAAGAAACAAATAAGAAAATGCAGCTTTTAAAAGAAATTTTAAAACAAGATATTAATATCTCTGATGTTTCTTTACAGATAAAGCAATTTATGGATTATTCTTCCCGATTACAATTACTCCATTATCTCTTTAGTATTTCATCTGCTGACGGACATGTTCACGTCCTTGAAGTTGAAATGATAGGACTCATCAGCAAATATCTCGGTATAAGTAACAATGATTTCAGTTCTATAAAGGCAATGTTTATCAAAGATACTGATAGTGCCTATAAGATACTCGAAATATCACGAGATGCTACTGATGAAGAAGTTAAAAAAGCCTACCGTAAAATGGCTGTAAAATATCATCCTGACAAAGTAAACCATCTTGGTAAAGAAATCCAAAAAGCAGCTAAAGAAAAATTTCAACAGTTAAACGCTGCTTATAAAGAAATAAAAAAGCAAAGAGGGATTAATTAGTCCGTCTATAAAGTCCACCATGAGAAATATTTTAGATTTAAAAAATTGAGATTTAAGAATTAATGCATTGAAGATTATTGAATACTAATAATTCTAAAATCAAAAATTGCTTACCCTGTAGCTTCAGCGTAGCAGGCTTATATTCATTCAATCAAATCAATAACTATTTGAATATTTTTTTTCAATATTTAATTTTGTTAATCATTAATTTGCGAATTTAAGGAAGAATTAAATCTTCGTAGTTTATGTTGTGTTTTTTTCCGGTTTAAACCCTTTAGGTTCTATTATTGGCAAAACTGCATTATGAAGGTAAGTGCCCCGGAATTGGGAGAACATGATACCTCTGGTTGTGGAAATAGATATTGAATTAAGGGTTGTTATGAATGCCTCAGATAAATCAAATAATTTATCATTTGATTTTGATTTGAAAAGGTATTTGTATTTCCTTATTTTGTTTTGATGTGCTCATGCTTTATAATTTGATGAAAAATTAGGTATAAACTGGTTAATAGAATTTATAAAGACAGAATCAGATGACTTATTTTC
>JAIOSH010000572.1 GCA_021107685.1 Bacteroidales bacterium
AGTTATTATTGTTGAAGATGAAAAACCGGCTGCTGACAAGCTTGAACAGATGATAAAAAATTATGATCCGGAGATTGAGATTTCAGGCAAGTTCGGTACTATTGAAAAAACAGTTGAATTCCTTAATATCTCCAAGAATCATCCGGATATGATGTTTATGGACATCCAGCTAACGGATGGGCTTAGTTTCGAAATTTTTGACAAAATCGACATTAATACACCTGTAATTTTTATCACAGCCTATAACGAATATGCTATCCGGGCTTTTAAAGTTAATAGTATTGATTACCTGTTAAAGCCTATATCTTATGATGATTTTTACCGTAGCATGGAAAAAATCAAAAGCCTCAGGGAAAACCTTCCTTTTAACAGGCAGCGACTTGAATACGAGGAACTTGGCAAGGCTTTGCTTCAACTGAACAAATCCTATAAGACTCGATTCATGATAAAGGTCGGTGACCATATCAAATCAGTTAAAACAGAAAACATTTCCCTTTTTTTTGCCGAAGGAAGAACAGTTTACCTGCTAACAAACAAGCAAAATAAATATATTGTTGATTTCAGGCTTGAAGAACTGGAATTATGCTTAGACCCGGTAATGTTTTTCAGACCGAACAGGTCGTTTATTATTAATATTAATGCCATCAAAGATGTAATAGTTTATTCAAACAGCCGTTTAAAAATCATTTTAAACCGGGATTTTGATAAGGAAATCATAGTAAGCAGAGATAAAGTATTTCCTATTAAAGTGTGGCTTGATGGTGCCGGGTAACTCCAAAATATTCTGCCGGTTGTTCCTGGGTTTTTATTAGCACAGTCTATTTTATAACTATAACTTATACTGAACTTAACAGTTAACTTATAAGGCTCTATTATTGATGAACAATAATAAGTTTGCGTGTTGTTATTCCACTATTATTCCTTATGATAATAAAATAAGCACCTTCTTTATAATTACTAACAGAAACTGAAGTATTCAGCTTATTGCAGTCTTTACTAAAAACAAGCTTGCCTTCCGAGTCATAAATTCCCACACTTCCAATGATGTTCTCCGAATATATAAACACTTCACCTCTTGCAGGATTTGGAAAAACTCTAACACTTTCCTTATTTATTGCACTGGGATAAGTTTTTATACTTACTGCCAGAGGATCGAATACACATACTTTATCGGGGCCGGGTATGGGAATGATAAAGAGATTGTTTTCTTCATTGTAAGAGAATTCTTCAGAAACTCCCGGTAAAGGATAACTTTCGCTCTCGTATATCAGGTTTTTTGAACTTCGAATTAGCGGGATTCCATTCTGATCAAAACCCACCTGCCAGCAATGATTCATATTGGTTGGTAAGGTATTAAGTATTTCACCGGTATTTGGGTTTACCTGATATAACCAATCTGATTTTAACAGAATATAAAACAAGCTGTCAGCTGGATTAAAATCTACCGAAAAGCTTCCATTTTCAAGACTAACTTCACTTTCAACATAAGAATTTTCTCCATCAAGATAAATAATAGGTATTTGCGAATCATAAACTAATGCACATACCCTCTTTGAATCATCAGTAAAAGCATAGCCATATACACAATCATTATTAACAGGAACAGTATCAACAACCTCCATGATTCGCGTATCAACCACGTAAATCACATCTCCCTGTATATTGTCTTCTGCCCCGAACAACATATAATTTCCATCAGGGCTTATAGCAGTTGTGGTATGTATATCGACCTCGGAAAAAATTATATGGTAAGAGCAATTACTATAGCCAACAAGCATGTCACCTGTAATCTGACTTGATGCTCCATTAATATCAATTTTTTTTACGGATCCCAATGATGACATGATTTCAAATACATAAGCATTTTTTCCGTCTGCAGTCACAAACACATCATCAGCATTTCCTGTAAAAAGTTCCGAAACAATCCCGTTAGTTGTCAAATCCATAATTTTTATACTTATAGCATCCTGCCCTGAAACCAGGATTAAATCACTATTGGGAATAGTTTTTACATCTGAAACCCCTTCCATATATATGAGAGTGTCTAATTGTCCTGAAACAAAATCAATAATACTTACATTATCTGTTAATGTATTTGTTGCGATTATCTTATTGCCATCATTTGAAAGTACAGCGCAATTAGTCATATCTGCTTCCGGCGCATTTCCTGCAATAATTACAGTATCTGTATTAAAATTTATATGGTCGCTAAAATCAAAAAAATAAAATTTTTCCTCAGGATATTCCGGTAATGAATAGAAGGGGCCATCACTTAGAGCCATTTTATCCTCTATGGGTGAAGTAGCACCGGCCACACCAATCGGCATACCAATGGGTGTGCGATTGATTATTTGTCCGGTCTCCATATCAATGAGCTGTGCAATCAACAGAACCTGAGATATTGCATATCTTTTATCATAAGATGTATAGATATTAGAGATACCTAGTATATTAAGATCATTAATGTAGTGGTAATCGTATGAGTTAAAATCAAAAAAACAATACCGGCTATTCCAGAAATCCCCTCCTGTCAGAACTTTTGTTCCATCTGCATTAATCGCTATATCAGTTCTGCCGATAATACCGGCTTCAGAAGTAATGGCAATAATTGAATCGATCACTGATAAGTCGTTTATATTGATCCTGTGCAAGCTCATACAGTCGGGGTGTTGAGTAGAATAAATGTATAAGGTATCTCCTGTTTCGGAAAACCCTGAGCCCCTCATTCCACCACCAAAATTGAAAGTTTTCACTAATTCACCTGTGTTGGAATTAAAAACAGATGGGACCTTGCCGTTTGTATTTATAGCAATAATATAATTACTGTGTGGCGAAAGAGAAAACTCCGTAAAAGAGTAAGATGTCCTGCCCTGTCCGCCAGCCATTCCTCCATGATGTATATAGGGTTCATACGTATGGAATATCTCTTCACCGGAACTTGAATTATAAGCAGCTATTGAGCCATTTAGAAAACTATCGCATGCAACGTAAACAACAGTCTCATCCTGGTTGACTTCAACCTGACAAGGATATTCAAAGACTTCAAAACTATTTGAAATTGAAAAATCAGACAGGTCAATAATATTCACTTCATTGGAAGTATGGCAACAGATATATGCAGAATGGGTTGTCATTTTTATATCCATTGGCTCACGTCCCAGGTCCACAATGGCAAGAACTTCATAATTTGTTGTATTATAAAAATAAACGTTATCGCTGTGTTGGTACAATGTTGCAAGGATACTGCCATCAGGGGAGTATGAAAATGCCCGTATTAAATCACCTTCAGGTAATAAACCAGGCTCGAAAATTTCAAGGGCACTTCCATATTGATTTGCTTGTAATTCCTGATTTTGTTGTTCCCATTGGTTAAAGTCAAATATTATTGTCTTATCACCGAGGATTATTTCATACCTCCCATCGTCAGAAAGCTCATCAAACCTGATTTTCCTGACAGATTCTCCATCAAAAACTTTAATACCAAAAGGTTCTCCATTTTCTTTAAATATTACATCATATACTTGTGAAAAAAGCTGGAAACACAAGGACAGTAATAAACTTAAAATAAATATTTTTTTCATGATTTTATTTTTTAGAAATATTATTAAACAAAATTTAATCTTAACTAATATATTAATTATAACCTTAACTTGCAACTTTAATGAAGTATTTTTCCAATCCTTTGC
>JAIOSH010000488.1 GCA_021107685.1 Bacteroidales bacterium
TTAAAGATTCTGGTAGGAATAATAGAGTTAAAGATCTTTTCACCAGGATTGTCTTTGAAAGATAGCAGGATATTTTCTTTTACTGTCAATTGGTTAATAATCCGCAAATCCTGAAATGTACGGGTAATTCCTTTTGAATTAATTGATACGGGTGAATGCTTGTCAAGTCGTTTATTATTCAACCAAATCTCTCCTTTATCAGGTTGAAGGAAGCCGGTAATCAAATTAAATAAAGTAGTTTTTCCTGTTCCGTTTCCACCAACCATTGTATAGATTTTCCCTTTCTCAATAGACATATTTAATCCCTTAAGAACTTTTTGTTCTCCAAATGATTTGTGTATGTTCTTAATTTCCAGCATTAGTATTTTTATCTCTTATTTCCTGCAAATATAATAAAATTTAAAAATCGCCGGTTGTTGTTTATTAATCTGTGTTTACAAAGTAAATTATAAGCACATTTACAATTCACACATGCAAACCATTATGCTATAAAATTTCCGCAGGTATCTTTAATCCTTTATATAACGATTTCACCATTTTAAGTGTCAATTGTCTTTTTCGACTAAGTACTTCATTCACTCTGCTCTGGCTACCTAAATATTTTGCCATATCTGTTTTTGTCATCCCCATCTGTTCCATTCTAAATTTAATTGCATCAATTGGGTCAGGTGGTGCAATGGGATAATGTTTCATTTCGTATGACTCAACTAAAGTGCATAGTAAATCCAGTTCATCTCCTTCTGGTGTATCTTTTTTCGCACCCCACAACTGCTCAATCCTTTTAATTGATTCATTGTAGTCCAGCTCTGTTTTTATTGGTCTTATATTCATAATCAAATCGTTTTAGCGTTAATTTTATCATACTGTTTATGTGTTCCAATAAATCGAATAAATATCACTTGAAATTTATAGTCTATGGAAATTACCAGTCGATAAGTATTCCCATTAATATTAAAAACCACCCTCCCTTCTCCAACAATACTCGCATTTTTATATTGTTGCTTTAGCTCATTTGAATTTTTCCAGTCAGCGCTTTTAGTATCATGATACCAAGAACGTAATGATTTCTCTGAATCAGAATATTCAGACTTTTTCCAAAATTCTCTAAGTGTTCTAAATGCGATTATCCTCATTAGACAAATTAACAAAAACTAACTATATTTCCCAAATCAGGAAGTGTATTTTAATTCAAATTCTTGTTTCAATCTTTTGGTGTATTGTGAAAATCCTGACTAATGTCAAATTTTAGTATTGATTTTATTTCCTGCAAATATAATAATAAAAATTTGTAAATGACCAAAATATCCACCCTCTTCTAAAATAAACCAATCTTTTAAAGGTTTATTCTTTATTCTTAAAATGACTTTCATTTTTACATTCTGCAAGTTTGGGTAATTTCCCCAATTCACCATTAGTCAAAGCTTCTTTTTTTTTCTGCTCCATCCTTGTATTTGTTTTTCTTTGTAAAATGCTTCATCAATTCTTTGAAATTCTTCAAAATATACTAACTCTACCGGCAAATATTTACTCGTAAAATTAGCACCTTCGCCATTTTGATGTTGTTGCAAGCGGAGTTCCAATTCTTTTGTACTGCCCGTATAATATGCTCCGTTAGAGCATTTTAATATATACATATAGCCTTTCATAATGTCTCGTTTTTTTCAATCTTTAAAAACATCTGTTTTTTTAATGGTTCTTTTATTGTTCGTTTTGACTTCTGTGTTGTTCGTTTCGACTTCATTTCGACTCCGCTCAATGTACGAAAACGAAATGAGCTTAGAGTAAAACCGGTTTGCTCTTTTAATATTTTCTGTTTTTCTTTACCTTGGCGGTAACTTAATCAGATACATTATTTATAAGTTTATCAAATCTGACAATTTTATAGTTATTTGATAAAGCATATTCAATAAATTCTCGTAATACATTTATTATTTCAGGATTAATATCGTGAAACAAAATTATATCTCCGGGTTTAAGCCTTTTTTTAACTCTTGATAAAATTTTCCTGTGATCTTTACCTTTTGTATCTAAAGACCTTAAGCTCCAGCCAATCACCGTATATTTCATTTTGTTGACAGCTTTTTTTAATGCAGGATTAGTAACACCATAAGGAGGACGAAAAAATCTGACTTTTTTCCCAATAGTTTGATAAATTATATCTTCGGTTTTGATTAACTCTTCAGTCATTTTTTTTGATGAAAAAAAATCAAAGTAGCAGGAATGTGAATAAGAGTGGTTTCCAATAATATGTCCTTCTTCATCAATTTGCTTTAAAATACTCTCGTTATTAATAATCCTGTTTCCGATACAAAAAAAAGCTGCTTTTATATTAAACTCTTTTAATACATCAAGAATTAATGGAGTTATTTCCTTAACAGGCCCGTCGTCAAATGTAATGGCTATTTCTTTGTTATTATTTTTTTTTGAGCATATTGTCCTTATGTAAAAGTTAGAATTTATAAAATATGAACCGTAACTTAGCAACAAAACATATAAAGCAATTATTAAAACATAAAATATAAAACTCACTGATATAAAACAGTTTAATATGATTAATATCAATAATAATATTATAAATACGATAGTTGTTGTTTTAAAATTCAACATCCGGTCATTAAAATTAAAGAGTGGTTTATATTTTTGTAATGATTATAAATTAATATGTTTTTTATAGGTTTGTCTTGTTGTTTGTTAAGTTTTACAATATCCGGAATAAATTGGCTTTTTAAGATTTTTGCTCCGAGCCACAAAACAAATGATGATGATGTATGGTATTCTCCGCACAGATGTTTATAATAAGCAAAATTTTTATTTTTAAAATAATTATTCATAAGTTGATAATATATATCATCATACTTTGTATCACCGTTTAATCCGAGAATTATCAGATCAATATTATTAATTTTTATTTCAGCATTTTTTAAAAATTCAGTAATATTATCTTTAACAGTTTTATAATTTTCGGGTTTGTAAAACGTGGAAACGGATTTAATCTTAGCATAATTTTGTTTTGAATCTATATTTGATAAAACAAAAAAAGCAGCACCTTCGCCTGCAATGCTTCCTCTTGTTTTATTGTTCAATAGTTCTAAATTGTTAATTGATAGATTTTTCCAATGCCCCAAACGTTTTGTAATAAGAAATGAATTATGTGTAATTTCATCGACACCTCCAACCAAAACGTTGTTTGCAGAGTTTTCTCTTAATAGCATCATACTATCCAGTAAAGCACTTTCAAAGGATATTCCGCGGTGAACATAAGTATAATTATAATTATGACATTTAAGCATAAGTGCAATCTGGGCGCTTATGGTATTATGTGTCGATTGAATAAAAGGGGTAGGATTCAGAAGCCTTTCATTATTGATTATCATTGACGACAGGAACTTTTCAGTATCTTCAATACATCCTAAACCGGTACCTGAAATTATTGCATCAGGAATATCAATATTAGCATCATCAAGAGAAACTTTAGCAGCATAAATTCCCATTTTAATTATCCTGCTCATTCTTCGCAATAACATGGGTTTTATATACTTTTTATATACAGGTTCAATACATTTGAGGTAATCATCCTGATACTCTGCTATCTCCTCTAAAAAATACTCATTATTAAATGTATTTTGCGGTGAGATATTTCCGATGCCTTTAATATAGATTTCCATAGTAAATTAATTAATCAAACTTTCGAAAATATCAAAGTAGTATTATTCCCTCCGAAGCCGAAAGAGTTTGACAATACATTATTCACTTTAGCATTTTCAATCAAATTTATTACTGGGTTAAAATTTAGCTCTTTCATCCTTTGTGAAAAATTCAGATTGGGAAATATTATCTGATACTTTATTGATAAAACACTCAGAACCGCTTCAATACCACCGGCAGCACCCAAAGTATGACCTGTAAATCCCTTGGTTGAACTTAACTTAGGAATTTTTGAGCCGAATAGTTTTTCAATTGCCTTTCCTTCGGATAAGTCATTATTAAGTGTGCCTGTTCCGTGAGCATTTATATAATCAATTTTTTCAATAGAAAGCCGGCTCATATCAATAGCTTTTTTCATAGCTAAATAGGCTCCATAACCTTCGGGTGAAGAAGCAGTTTGATGATAAGCATCACAGGCATTGCCATATCCTTTTAATTCACATAATATTTCTTTGTTAGCTGAATTTACGGCTCTTTCAGATTCTAAAACCAAAAAACCGGCACCTTCTCCGAGTGTAAGCCCATTTCTGTTTTTATCAAAGGGTTTGCAACCATTTTTATCAAGTATCATTAAAGTGTTAAATCCGTTTATGGTAAATAAGGTCAATGAATCAGTGCCTCCAGCTAATACCCTGTCTAAGATACCGTTTTTAATAAGTCTTGCTCCAAGCATTATTGAATTGGCTGACGATGAACAAGCAGTACTAATAGTAGTTATATAATCCTTTATACCAAGATGATCTGCAATTTTTTCAGTACTGTCGCCACAATCGTGAGTAATCATATCATTTAATTTCCCTGCTTTATTGTCTTTGATAAATTTGCTAAAAAAATGTTCACTTTTATCCATTCCGCCTACAGATGTTGCAGAAACAAGTCCCGTTTGCATTTCGGAAATATCTTTAATTCCTGAGTTTATAACTGCTTCTTTTGCAGCTATCATTCCTAATAATGCGGTTCTTGTATATGCTTGTTTGTCAGCAAGACCGGCAATTTCTAATAATTCATTATTTGAAACTTTAACCTCGGCAACAGGTAGCTCATTCCTGTGAATTGTATTTAGATAATTTGTAAAACCAATACCGGTTGCTGTAAGGTTTAATGAATTTAAAACCACATCGGTATTCTCTCCAATACTTGAAATAATGCCAATTCCCGTTATATAAACCTTGTCAGACATTTATTTGTTTTTTTTAATAACCTCAGCCATTGTTTTCACGGAATATAATATCTTCTTTCCTTCTTCGGCTGTTTCTATCTTTAATCCGTAATTCTTTTCTAATAAAACTATCAGTTCAAGAGCATCAATTGAATCTAAACCCAAGCCTTCGACAAAAAGCGGAGCCTCGGTTTCAATATCTTCAATTTCCATCTCTTCAAGATTTAATACTTCTATTATCTCTTTTTTTAATGTGTTGATTATTTGTTCCATAAGTTTAAATTTGAAATACCAAAAATTTAAAATGTATAAAATTAATGTTTCTTATATTATTTTTAAGGTTCTACCACGAATTTAATGGAAGATATTAAAATTACAATAATTCATTAAAAAGGATTGCCACAGATTCGCAGATAATTCTTTGAATTATCTTCTTAATCTGTGAATCTGTGGCAATTTTGTAATAA
>JAIOSH010000464.1 GCA_021107685.1 Bacteroidales bacterium
ACAAGGCATTGTGTTGAAGGAGTATTTGGTATAGTCCAATTGCAACTTTGTGGATTTCCATCGTGTGTTGCTATGAATACCCAGTCAGAACCGTTATCAATGGAATAGAAAACGCTATCGAAGTGAATGCTCATATCGTCTTCGGCAGTCCATTCAATAAGCTTTGTTTGCCCCACTGACCAGACTTCGCCGCCGTTTGGTATATCTACTGTTACGCTTGGTGGAATTGTATCAGGAACTAAGGGAGACATACTGATATTATCAAAAAAAATAATGCATTGACGGTCGGCACCTCCGTTCCAGTTATGTCCTGCAAAATAAAAAGTAGCTTGTCTGCCTGCCCATGCTTCAATATTTACCTGGTGAAATTCCCAGGGATAAGTTTGTGAGCTTCCACCGCCACCGCCGGTATAATAAAGCCGTGTATAAGTACCGACAGAATCGGCATCCATAATCCACACAAATCCACCGTCGTGCCAGCTTAAACCGGATACTGCCATATAGAAATTCAGAGAATCTGCCACATTCGGAATAAATACAGATTGCCCTACCATTTGCCATTGGTCGGTTGGAGGTCCTGCACTTGTTGAATTTGAAGCATTACCGGAACTAATATGAATACAAGCACACCAACTGCCTTGGTACTGTACAACATCAGCCGTGTGAGGACCTGTAACAGTCCATTCGGTAAAATCACCTGTTTCAAAATCACCGTTAATTATTTGCTGTGCATTTACAGTAACTGCACATAATAGCGAGGCTAATACCAACCCGCTGATAATTTTTTTTAGTTTGCCTAAAATTTTTATGTTTTTGTTTTGCATAATTGTTCCTCCTGTTTATTTTTTATTTTGCGTGTAAAGATATAAAAAATATTACTCACTATAACACTTTGCTGTGCTGAAAGATAATTAGCTTTACATTATGCAACATAAATTATTTGATTTAAACTGAAATCAGATTTTTCTTAAATTAGGATAGTTATTGAATTTTATATTTTGAGCCTGTTTTGAATAAGTAATTCTATTGATGGTTATTGCTTTTATTTTATAATCTTTTTTATTTATTAGAGGTAATTTAAAATCAGGATTCAATATTATTTTTTCAATTGGGTATTCAAATTCCTGAATTATATTATCTTGTTTTGTTCTACCATCAAATGTTTTGATAATTGTTTCTCCACTGCTTAATATAAAACCAATCTCAACTACGGAAATATCGGCTTTTCCTGTTTTACTGATTTTCACATTTATACGATAGATGTTGTTCTTTTTTTCTGTGTTTACTTCATCAATCTGATATTCGAGGAAGTCATTAGAGTAAAACCATTGTTGAAAAAATGTATCCAAATTTTTATTACTAATCCTTTCACAATCATTCTGAAATATTTCTGTTGTTACATTAACACCTTTATAATTGTCCAGGCAATATTTAAAAATTTTAAAAAAAATATCTTCGCCAAGTTCATAGGCTAACATTCGCAGAACGGCATAAGATTTACCATGCATTATAACATTGTTCCAATCAAAACCTTGCTTATCTAATGTATCAGTTTTTTGCATTATTGTTGTGTTGTACCCTTTAGATACTCCTTTGATATAAGAGGTAAAGAAAGATTTATTGTAATTCTTATCAACGTTCCTTTTAAGAGAATATATCCTGTCGGTATAAATTCCCATGGCTATGCCAAACCATTGTGGATAGTCTAAAGGCTCAAGAACATAATTAAATCCCCAGTATTGGTGTCCTGCTTCATGTGCCATTATCCATTTTGCGTGTGTTTCAGCTCTTTCCTTTTTCAAATCAATACCTCGATGAACACCAACAATATTGGGACATATAGGCCAACCACCATAAGGTTTATCATATCCTGGAATAATATTTAAAATTGGTTGAGGATAAAATCCTAAAGTATCATTATAGAATTGAATTATATCCTGAGCATAATTTAAGAGATTAATTCCCCATTTTTCATCATCTTTAAAAAAGATTGATCGGATTAATACATTATTTGTAGTTGTAATTTCTTTAACTATTACATCTTTAAATAATATAACACCATAGGAAGGAACTTCTCTAACTGTGGTTTGAATAGTAGTTAAACCGGTTATTGTATTTTTATCATTTACCAAACCGGTTGTGGCAATTTCAAACTCAGATGGGTAAGTAACACTAACATTGTAATTTGAATGAATCTGAAAATGAGGAATAAAATTACCATTTTCAAAGTAAGGCAACAATGGCAAATCTTCAGAAAAAAATAAAATCCTATCTCTGAAATATTCATTTTTTTGTGTTTTAAAATCAATTTCAATAATTGCGGTCTCATTTTCTTTTACAGAATTGTTCAATTTCATAATAAAACCTTCAAAACCATGACTTTCTTTTGATGTATATTGAATATTCACATTGCGATGATTAATCATTGCCTTTTTTACCAAAGATTTTGCACTATCCAATTGAAATATGAACGGAATTTCTGTAACCGGTGTATTTGAAAGATTATTCCATTTCACCTTCATTTTGCAATCCATTTGCAATTGCGTAGTATCAAATACCATGTCTATTTCATAACTTGAAAAGTCAGGAAGTTGTTTTTTTGCATTGTTACAAGAGTTTAATGTAACAATTAATATTCCTAATAAAAAAATAGTATTCTTTTTTATTTTATTTGTCATTGTTTTATCCTTTTTTTCAATTGTTCAATATTTTCAACTTGATAAATTTTGATTCCGTTTCTGACTGTTACTTTGTTAGGTTTATTACCATACTTTCAAAATTCATAAAACCATCATTATCTTTTTCGTGGCTTTCATGACTTATCATTCTTATTGC
>JAIOSH010000408.1 GCA_021107685.1 Bacteroidales bacterium
ATAAAGGTATTGATGAACGCATACGTGAACATTTTATTTCAAAAGAAATTTCTATTGGTAATTATGTACTTTCCGGTGGTGAATTAGCTGCTGCTGTTTTTTGCGATAGTATTATCAGGATTATTCCCGGTGTATTGAGTGATGAAACTTCTGCTCTTTCCGACTCATTTCAAAATAATCTAATATCTTCTCCTGTTTATACCCGTCCCTATGATTATAAAGGAATGAAAGTGCCTGATATTCTGCTTTCGGGAAATGATAAAAAAATTGAAAAATGGAGATTGAAAAAATCTATTGAAAGGACAAAAAAAAGACGTCCTGAAATACTTTAGTTTTTTACAGTAATAAACCCTACCTAATATTATTATCTTATAAAATTTTATACAAAATCGGAAGACAGAAAACCGAAGTCGGAAAACAAAAAAAATTTTACTTTGGATTTCGGACTTGCCCTTTTAGACGTTAGGAAATATCCCGATGGTTCAGAAATTTTTTTATGTATATTGAATCTATTTATGAAAATGTTTAAAAATTTTAATCAAAATTGTATATAATTAAAATATAAGATATATATTTGCACTCTTTTTTAAAAAAATCTTAAATTAAATAATTGGAAATAATGAGCAAGAATGAATTACTGCAATATGTGGAAGATCAGGTAGAAGTTAAGGATTTCTCTGATTTTAATACAGGAGATACTATTACAGTGCAATATAAAATAAAGGAAGGAGACAAGGAACGTATTCAAAATTTTCAGGGAGTAGTTTTACAAAGAGTAGGAAGCAGTCCGACAGAAACTTTTACTATAAGAAAAATTTCAGGAAATACAGGTGTTGAAAGAATTTTCCCAATAGCCTCGCCTTTTATTGAAAAAATAATAATTAATAAAAGAGGTGTTGTAAGAAGAGCCAGAATATTCTATTTAAGAGAATTAAGAGGCAAGAAAGCAAGAATTAAAGAAAAACGTATTTGATTTTTGCTATAAAATTCTCCAAATAAAAAAAGCCCCGAAAATTTCAGGGCTTTTTTTATTTTAACTATTTTTTAACATCTTTAATTTGGCTTTAAGAAATAAAATTTCTTCTTTAGACTTATTAATTTTCTTTTCAAATTCATCTTTTACTACATTAGCTTTCTTTGATTTTGCAAAGAAGCCTATATTATTTTCCCAAAGTTTAATATCCCCTTCAACATTATTTATTTTATTTATAAGAAAATTCTTTTCATTATAGATTATCTTTTTTGCATCAGGAAAATTTTTAAAAGTTTCAAACTTTTTTTTATAATTAATGGTTTGCATTTCAATTTTACTTATCTTCAAGTTATCTAACTGTTTATTAATTGAATCGCGGAATTCATTTTGCAGTTTGTCTTTTTCTTTTATAGGAACATGCCCTATTTCAGTCCACTTTCTTTGAAACTCTTGTAAAACATTTAAGTTCTCATTTTTATTATCACCAAATTTATGTTCTTCTACTTTTTTTATTAATTCTTGTTTGGTTTTAAAATTTTCAGCTTCGTGCGTTTGAATATTAGCAAAATATTCCGATTTATTCTCAAAAAACTCATCGCAGGCGGCTCTAAATCTTTTCCAGATTTTATCAGAAAATTTTCTCGGTACAGGTCCAATATTTTTCCATTCTTTTTGCAGGTCTATCAATTCTTTTGTTGAATTTCTCCAATCTGTGCTGTCTTTAATAGCTTCTGCCTGAACACAAAGGTCTAATTTAAGATTATAATTATTAACCTGTTGTTCCTTTAATTTAGCAAAATACTCCTTTTTATCTGAGAAAAATGTATCAAGACATGTTTTAAAACGTTCCCATATTTCATCATTTTGTTTTTTCGGAGCAGGTCCAATAGTCTTCCATATGTTAAGCAATTCATTAATTTGGTAAGTATTATCCTGCCATTGCTTAATACTTGTATTTTCAATAGCAATTATCTGCTCGGCTTTTTCACATAAAACTGTTTTATTTATATAATTATCTTTTTGTTCTTCCTGCAATTTTGCATAATACTCTCGTCTTCGTTCATTAATTTTATTAGTAGCACTTTTAAAACGCTCCCAAATTTCATCTTTTTTATCTAATGCAACAGGTCCAACTTCTTTCCATTCTTCATGGTATTTCTGAAGCTGTTTAAATGATCTTAAAATTGATGTTTCCAGTAATAGAACTTCAGTTTTTTCACAAAGTTTAATCTTACTTTCAAGATTTTTCTTTAAATCAAGGTCTCTTAGTTCTTTGTTTATTTTTACTTTATCAAAAAATTTCTCAACTAAAAAATGATAATTTTGCCATAAATTATTTACTTCATTTTTTGGCACCATACCAATCTCTTTCCATTTTTCCTGTAAAGTCTTAAAATCATCGTAAGTTTTTTTCAGTGTTTCTTCAGAGTCAATAAGAATTTTTAATTCTTCGAGTATTATTTTCTTTTCTTCAAGATTCTTAATCTTTGTTTTTTCAAGTTCCTCATTATATTTTGCTTTGTTCTTTTTGTATATATTAAAAATCTCATTAAATTTTTTATATATTGGATCTTCAACCGGTGTATAATTATCTTTCTCTCCACCATTGGATAGAAACTCCTCTAAATTCTTCTGATTTTCCTCTTTATTTTTTTTCAGAAAGGCTACCTTTATAAGTGCAACTTTTGATTTTATAGAAATGATATCTTTTTCATTAACAATATTTTCCAAAAACTCAGTCAGTTCTTCTTTTGAATAGTCATTATAATTTACTTCTGCTTGTTCATCCTGCTTTTTATCATTATCTTTTGCTTTTTCTATGTCTTTTTCTGATTTAACAAGTTTGGCTTCCTCTTTTATTTCAGGAGTCTTAATGTTATCCTTACCTTCTGCTTTTTTTGTGCCTTTTTCTGTTTTAACAGGTTCGGCTTCCTCTTTTATTTCAGGAATCTTAATGTCATCCTTACCTTCAACTCCCACAGTCTGAATATGTTCAGGTGTTTTATCCGATATTGTTTCCTCAATTTTTACTTCAGTATCAGATTTTTCCTTTTCTTGCTGATCCTGCTTTTCTTTTTCTTCTGTTTTTACAGTATTTTCCTGATTTAT
>JAIOSH010000574.1 GCA_021107685.1 Bacteroidales bacterium
TGATTTTCGGCAGCTTCAAGATATTTAGTGTCTTCCAATAAAATTGCAGTAGTAGCAAGTGCCCACGCAACATTTGCAAGTTTAGAGTTATTAGTGTGTGGTACTATATTTCTTAGTGTTCCGTCTTTTTCTGTTCCTCCAATCTGCCCGAAAGGGGAAATATTTGCAAATTGCATGGAATAATCAGCCCAAAGTTTAAATGCTTCTTTTATTTCAGGAATTAAGTTGCTTTCAGGGTTTTGTTTTACAAATTCATACAAAGCAGGCAGATGCATTCCCGCTCTAATTGTTTTTGAAGTTTTAGAATTATCTGTATAAAAACTTCCATCCTTATCCTGTAATTCAAGAATATTCATAGCTCTTTGCTCGGCATCCTTCAAATATTTTTCATCTTTATAAATTTGATAAAATTCCAGATCAATCTGCAAAAGCCCTGATTCTTTATAATATAAATTTGATGTTTTCATCTTGCTTACTTTGTTATAAACATCATTGGCAGTAGCAAGGCATTTTTCCGCAAGTTCTTTATTGTATGGCAAAAGCAATCGTCCTGCCCTTGCCAATACCATTCCTGGCAAACATATTGCAGCACCTTTTATTATTCCATAATTATTTTCGATACACTCTTTTTTAGAAACCACCCTTGGCGGCTCATTTTCGGGGGTGCCAATCCAAACACATATATTTTCAAAATCAGGAGTAAAACCCGGATGATATTCACCATCCCAGTATGTTTTACAAAAATATTTTGCTTCCCAGGCAATTTCATTTATATACCTTGGCATACCTTCAAGAGAATCTGTAAGTTTTGCACCAAAATCATTTTGAAATGTTGTAAGTCCGAGCAATCCCATGCTTCCGCCCCACATCCATTTTCCGTAATCGCCTGCATCGTGCCAACCACCAGTAACATCAACCTTTGTCCCATCCTTTTTTATAATGGCATCTTCGGTATGACATACCTTGTGAAAACCGGGAACTTCTACACCGCAACGCTGATAATAAAACCATTTTGTAGCTTTTTTTGCAAGGTCAAAATAAATATTTTTCTTTATAGGGAAAACATAAGAATCAGATATTTCCTTTGTTTCATTGACTTTGAGCCGAACGAAATAAAGCCCTTCTTTTTTGAAATCAGAAAAATCGGCAATATAATTATTTCCGCCCCAGATATGATTTTCTTTTTCTGTCAAATCGCCTGTGTAAACAACTGGTTGCGGGGCTGGATGCTGGACATTGTTCAAAGCATCAATCAATTCAAATTTTCCTGTGAGCTTTGTGTCGTTCGCCCAAATTACGGCTCTTTTTACTCCATCAACAGCATAACCACCATGCGAAATTATCGGACGTAGAGTTGGTTGGGCTATTATTTGATTTGCTGCCAATGGCGACCAGCTATCAAGTTGTTGCTTTATCCGCCCCTGATTGTTCTTGCCTGTTTTACTTTTTCTTTGGCTGTTAATGTCCCGAGATTTTTTAATTTTCGTGAAGCAACACCAAACTCAATATATTTTAGATTTTTGTCAACTGTTACTTCATCAAATATTACCCGTTCATTTTTAAATTCATAATCTATTTCAGTTTTTTCTTTTGTTTTAGCATTAACCAAAACCGGCATTCCCACAACAAAATAATACACAGGGTCAAAACTTAGTTGGCATTTTACACTTTTAGCATTTGATTTTTTTGATAACACAAAAGTTAGCCGGACTTTTTTATCATTTTGATAAATATTTGCCTGAACCGAATTGTTTTTAGGATTTGTAAAAACAGGCATATCTTTTCGCAAAGTCCAGTCTTTGTCGAATCTAAGCTGTGCCGTACTTGACTGGGTAAAAAACAATAACATTGTTATCAGGGCTAAAATTAGTTCAAAGATTTTTTTCATTGTTTAAAAATTAAAATATAAAATTTTGAGGTAAATGTATAAAGAAATTCATTATTACAAACAAATAACTTATCGAAATCAATTGACAATAAAAATATTGTCAGAAAAACTTGCCAATAAATTTATTGTTATGTGTCTTTGCCAACAAAATTGTTGTTATTATGGAAAATATAAAGTGGACACATCCGAAAACCATAACGTGCTTTTCCAAATAACGTATAACAATTAACATATAAAATTCGGTATTGCAAGCAACTTTTTAAGAAATAATTTTGTCTATATAATATCTAATAACTAAATTTGAAAAATATTAATTATATTTAATTATTAATTTGAAAATCATTATGAGAAAATTTGTTTATTTATTAGTGGTGGTTTTGCTTTTTGAACTACCACTAACAGCACAAACACCTTATTGGGAGGAAGATTTTTTAGAAGCCCCCACAGGGTGGACATTAGATGACAACTGGAGCTTTGCTACCGGTAAAGTTTATATGTGGTGGAGTCCGGTTGTATTAAATTATGATCTATCAGCAATTTCCCCGATTATTTCAATACCTGATGATGCCGGAGAGTTAATAGTAACACAATTTCTTGAAGTTTATGAATATAGTGTTACAACTGAAGAATGTGAAATTTCGATAATTGTAGGAGGGGATGAGTATGTAATATGGAATTATAGTATTTCTAATGGCAACTGGGGTATAGCCGGCGGAGAAGATATTTCTTTTCCATTAGATGATTATGTAGGACAAGATGTTCAAATTAAATTCAGAAGTTGGGGACCTACAACAGATGCCTGGTGGGGTTGGCATGTGTATAATTTAATAATTACGGCTTACTATGACAATGATCTGTCTGCAGTAGAAATAACAGGACCACACAATATTAATCCCGACGAAACAGGTACTTGGGATATTGAAGTAAAAAATGTAGGATTGGTAACACAGTCTGATTTTATAGTTAAGTTGTTTACTCATAAAACAGGTGACGAAATTGGAAATATTAATGTTACGGAACCTATAAATCCTGGTGAAACTGTTAACTATAGTCTTGATTGGACTCCTTCTGAGTATCATAATACATGTTTATATGGTGTGGTTATCCTGGAAGGTGATACATTTGAGGATAATAATTATACTAACAGTTACTTTGTCAGAGTTGAACCGGATGTTGAATATAATATCCTTGTTTGGGATAATGACAATGATAATGATAATATTATTAATTTTGAAACAGGGCAATATGAACAAGCTGAAGCAGGCATAGTTAAGTCATTGAGTAAAGCTGAAATTTCATACAATCTTGTATCGTATTTGCCCACAGATCTATCATCTTATGACATTATTTTAACCACAATGGGATGCTATTGTTTAGGCTGAGGTACTACTCCACCTGGTTATGTAAGTGTAACAGACCAGGCAAAACTTATAAATTATCTTGAGCAGGGTGGTAATTTATATATTGAAAGTGTTGATTTAGGTAAAGACTTAACAGGCACTAATTTATTTAACTATTTTGGTATAAACTATTTATCCGATGGTGGTGAATATGAAGTAAACGAACTAATTGCTGATGAAGTAAATTTTATGTCTGAAGTTGATTATTTATATGCCGGAGGAGATGATGCTCATTATCATATTGACAGATTAACCGGAGTTTTTGCTGAAATTTTATATAAGTCTGATGATGATGTATGCAGAATGTTTTCTTTTACGGGTGATAGCTATAGAGTTGTTTCTTCTTCAATAATATTAGGTGCTTTGGCTGATGGAATGACTTTAAATGTTAAACCTTATCTGTTATGTGAGATTATTAACTATTTTCTTAATGTTATATCTGTTTCGGTTGAAGAATATACCGAACAATCAATTTTAAGCAAAAACTACCCGAATCCATTTAATGATCAAACTAAAATAGAATTTACAATAAAAAAAGATAATACTGTTAAAGTTGAGATTTTTAATCTAAAAGGTCAAATGGTGAAAAGGCTTATTGATAAGCAACTCACACCGGGCAATTATTCTACAATATGGAACGGAACAAATGAAGAAGGCAATATGGTTGAAAACGGATTTTATTTTTATAAGTTGACTGTTGGTAATCGTACTTTATCTGAAAAAATGATTTTATTCAGGTAAAAAGGTGTATTGAAAATTAAGTAAGCGTTCACATTTTTTTATTGATATATGTAAGTTTACTTCATAATTTAAATTACTAATCGACCTAATTTCTTCCAAAGGGAGAAATTAGGTCAATTAGGTTAATTTTAACTGTGAACTGTTACAAAATATATTGTTACTTTGATAAGAGTAAACAATACAGAGAGGACGGATCTGGTGTTCCACCCGGTCTTCAAAACCGGTAGCAGACGGATAAAACCGCCTGTGGCAGGTTCGATTCCTGCCCTCTCAGCTATGAAACAGAATTCGATAGAATTAAAAAATCTTCCCGCTGTTGACAAATTATTATGTGCTCCTGAAATTAAAACTCTTATATCTGAAAATAACCCCGAGCTTGTTAAGTATTCAATAAAAAATGTTCTGGATTTTTATAGAAAAATAGCTAAGGTTAAAGGTATTGTTTCTCCCTTACCTGTTATTATTGACCGTATTAAATCGGAAACGGAAAAATTTGGAAAAAAAAGTTTGCGTCCTGTTATTAATGCAACAGGAATAATAATACATACCAATTTAGGCAGGGCACCTTTCGGTGAAGATATTATTAATGAGGTTTCAAAAGTGCTTACAGGCTATAATAACCTTGAGTTTGATCTTGAAAATGCCAAAAGAGGGACAAGATATTCTCACATATCCGGACTGCTTAAATATCTTACAGGTGCCGAAGATGTTTTAATAGTCAATAATAATGCTGCTGCCGTAATGCTAAGCTTAAGAGCTTTTGCAAAGAATAAAGATGTGATTATTTCGAGAGGTGAACTGATTGAAATTGGTGGTTCTTTTCGCTTGCCTGAAATATTGAAAGCTTCGGATTGTAAAATGATAGAAGTAGGAACTACTAATAAAACGTCTGTACAAGACTATGAAAATGCAATTAATGAAAACACGGCAATATTATTAAAAGCACATAAATCGAATTATATTATTAAAGGATTTACTAAAGAAGCGAGTTTGCAGGAACTTGTTAAGTTAGGTGAAAAATATAATATTCCTGTAATTTATGATATTGGTTCGGGTTTGTTAAGAAAAACTCCAATTGATATACTAAAAGATGAGCCTGATGTACGGCAAACATTAGCTGCCGGTGTTGACCTTGTTTGTTTTAGTGGTGATAAATTGCTCGGAGGTCCGCAAGCTGGAATTATTGCCGGGAAAAAGGAATTGATAGCACATCTGAAAACAGAACCAATGCTTAGGGCACTCAGAGTAGGTAAAACTACATTGGCACTGTTGGAGTCAGTTTGTTTGAATTATTTAGATGATAAACGGCTTTTTGAAAAAAACATGCTTTTTCGAATGCTGAAAAAAACACCTGATGAACTAAAGAAAAATGCTTTAATTCTGCAAAAAGAATTAAAACAATATAATATTGAGGCAAAAGTGGTAGAAAACAAAGGACAATGCGGGGGAGGTACTTTGCCGGGAAAAGAAATTGATAGCTGGTCAGTTCTAATTGAGAAAAAATTTGAATTCAATAAAAAGAAATCTGAATTTTCCGAAAAGATGTTTTATAATTTGCTGAATTATAAATTTCCTATTCTTGGAATACTAAAAAAAGGAAGGCTCTATTTTGATATGCTTACTATTCCTGAAAAAGAGATAATTAAAGTTGCGAAAATAATTAGTGAAGTTTACAAATCTGTAAGTTTGCAATGAAACATTTAATCATAGGAACAGCCGGTCATGTTGACCACGGAAAAACTGCCCTGATTAAGGCACTTACCGGTATTGATTGTGACACTCATAAGCAGGAAAAAGAAAGAGGAATTACTATTAACCTTGGTTTTTCTCATTTAAACCTCCCTTCCGGTGAATCGGTCGGAATTATTGATGTGCCGGGACATAAAGATCTAGTCAGGACTATGATTGCAGGTGCTTTTGGAATTGATTTCGTCCTTATGGTTATTGCTGCTGACAGCGGGATAATGCCACAAACTATAGAACATTTCAATATAATTGAGATGTTAGGGATAAAGAACGGTATTATTGCATTATCCAAAGTTGATCTCGTTGATAAAGAAACGTTGGAATTAGCAAACTTAGAGGTTTTGGAGTATCTCGAAGGAACAACATTGGAAAATGCTCCTATTGTCGGTGTGTCTTCAATAACAGGTGAGGGCTTAGATGAACTGATTGAAAATATTGCCAAAATCATTACTGATGTTCCTGAAAAAGAAAAAGGTGTTCTATTCAGGATGTATATTGACAGGATATTCAACGTTAAAGGAATTGGTTGTGTGGTAACAGGCTCGGTGCTTAACGGGGAAACAGAATTGGGTAAGGAATTATTTTTATTACCCGGTAACAAAAAAAAGGCAAAGATCAGAAGTAACGAAAGACATGGTAAATCGGTAAATAAAATATTTTGCGGTGACAGAGCTGCAATTAATTTATCAGGACTGAAAATTGACGATTTTAAACGGGGGATGGTTTTATCGGATAAGCAAATTGATGAGACTTCAATGGTAGATGCCACATTGTCCTTATTTGATGTAAATATTAAAATAGGTTTATGGTCAAATGCAATTTTTCATTCCGGAACTGCCGATTGTATAGCAAGAATTCATCTTCTGGATAAGGAAGAATTAAAATTTCAGGATACTGCAATTGCACAAATACACTTAGATAAACCTGCAATTCTGCAAAACAGAGATAAATTCATTTTAAGGAATACTTCAAATGATCTATCAATCGGAGGCGGAACTATTATCGATATATGTCCTCTTCATCATAAAAGAAGGACTTTAAAACTTATTGAAAATCTGAAAGATATTGTTAATGCAACTTTAAATGCCGATAAACTGTCTAAAGTAATAGAAATTGAACTGAAAAAAGAAACACAGCCTGTTTTGGTATATGATCTGACTAAAAAGTTAAACGAGACAGAAGAAAAAATCATTATAGAATGTCGGAAAAATATTGATAAGAATATTCAGGTATATAAGTCAGGGGAGAGGTATATTTTAATTTATAGTTCGATTGATAAGGAATTTTATAATAAAATTATTGACCATCTGAGATTATGGCATAAAAAAAATCCTTTGCTGAAAAATGGACTTGATACTAAGGAATTTGCAGGAAAGTTAGGGTTTACTTCAGGCAATACAGGTAAACTGTATTTGGAAGAATTATTACATAAAATGAGTAATGACGGAATTATTAAAAGAGTTGAAAATACATGGGTTTTAAAGGAACATTCAATTCAACCCGATATAAAAACTCTGAAACAACTCAACTGGTTAGAGGAAGTATTGAAAAAATATGAAATGCAAAAACCTGTAATTGCCGACATTGAATCATTAGCTCTATCAAACAATATAAATAAAGATAAGCTGAAGATGATGTTAAGATACTTAGTGGAAACAAACAAGATATATTTCCATGATAATGATTATTTACATACTTTTGTTGTTGACAATTGCAGAAAAAGACTAATTCGTGAATTGAACAATAAAGAAGATGGAATAAATGAAAAAGAATTTCGACTGCTTATTAATGGAACGAAAAAAATATGTCAGGTGTTACTTGGAATTTATGAAAAAGAAAATATAATCATTAAGAAAACTTTTTATATATTTATTACTGATAAAGGGAAAGAATGGTTAAATGGTTAAATGGTTAAATGGTTAAATGGTTAAATGGTTAAATGGTTAAATGGTTTAATGGTTTAATGGTTAAATGGTTTAATGGTTAAATGGTTTAATGGTTTAATGGTTAAATGGTTTAATGGTTTAATGGTTAAATGGTTAAATGGTTAAATGGTTAAATGGTTTAATGGTTTAATGGTTAAATGGTTTAATGGTTTAATGGTTTAATGGTTTAATGGTTAAATGGTTAAATGGTTAAATGGTTAAATGGTTAAATGGTTAAATGGTTTAATGGTTAAATGGTTTAATGGTTAAATGGTTAAATGGTTAAATGGTTAAATGGTTTAATGGTTTAATGGTTTAATGGTTAAATGGTTAAATGGTTTAATGGTTTAATGGTTAAATGGTTTAATGGTTTAATGGTTTAATGGTTAAATGGTTAAATGGTTTAATGGTTTAATGGTTTAATGGTTTAATGGTTTAATGGTTTAATGGTATAATGGTTTAATGGTTTAATGGTTTAATGGTTTAATGGTTTAATGGTTTAATGGTTTAATGGTTTAATGGTTTAATGGTTTAATGGTTTAATGGTTTAA
>JAIOSH010000330.1 GCA_021107685.1 Bacteroidales bacterium
ATTTCAATTATTCTCCTTTATTATTAAATTCAAGTTCAAATTCTTCTAACAATTAAGACAAATAATATATGTTTTACGGTTCAGTTATAGCCCGATTTTTTGGAGTATTAGTTGTTTGGACTTTACGTTTTTTATACTCCTTAATAACGGGGAAAAAAATTAAAGCATTTATAGAAATATGGAAAGGTCCAGATTATGATGATTTAGCAGACAATGCTTCGTATGAAATGAAGTTTATCATAATTGGAGTTGTTTTTATTTTTGTTACTTGTTGGCTTTTAATGAAGGTACATTTATGAAAATAAGAATTAATAATTATAAAAAAGAAAAGTTACAGTTCTCCTAGTGTTTTTTTATTTGTCTTTCCAAATATCAGGATTGCGGCTTGTATGCAGTACGGCAGAAACAAGTATGGTTTTGTTCTTTTTATCAATCGTGTAATGTATCATAAACGGGAATACGTTAAAAACAACAGTCCTACCATTGTCATATCGTATATTACAAGCTATAGGATTTTATTTTATAAAACGGGCTCTTTCACGAACCTGACCGGTAGATCTTTTACCAAGTCCCCATCTGGCGATCCTTTGCAACGAGTACCTCGTAATATGTCGTTTATAACGACAAATAAACCATCACATTGAAGTTTGCATTGACACTTACAATTTATGTGTGCTTACGATGCTTTAAAAAATAGTCCCTAAACTGGCGCACTGCCTGTCGCAAGCATCCGTTTGTGCCAACTCCTCCGGGTTAAAGCGAGAATAAATCAAAGGGATTACTATTGCAAGTGATAATTTATTACATTTAAAGAAAAAAATTTCCTATCCGTTGTGATAGATTGGTATAATAAATTATAATTTATTTAGGTATAATGCCTGATTTGATTGCATTTGAAAGTGAGATTCTAACACCATTTCTATAAGCTACTATAAAAGCATCATTTATACCCTGTTCAATTAATTTATTTCTGTAAGATTTAGCTCCTTCATAAGTGTCAAAATTTCCTGTTGTATATTGATACCACTGGTCAAGCTTTTCGATTTGGATTTCTTCTGTAATATTATATTTATCTTTCATATCATTAACAGGAATATTATTGTTCTTTGCAGCTAAGATCTGAACTCTAAACAAAACACCTTCTGTTGTTTTGGCAGGCAAAGGAGGTTCCTTGATTTCGGAAGGTATATCTCCTTTTAAAACCTGGGCTAATGAAAGCCTTTCTTCATTCATATAAGCAACAACAAAGGCATCATAAACATTATGGCGTGAAATAAGAATATTCCGGTATTCTTTAGCTTTCCAGTATTTTGAATAAGCACCTACTGAATATCTGTACCAATTGTCGCCAAAATTTTCTTTAACAGGTTCTGTTAAACTAAATTTTGAACTAACATCCTTGGTGTCATGTTTTGTTCGTGTTGCCATAATCTGAACTCTAAATTCAACTCCATGCCAGGGTTTCTCATATATTTTTGTTTTAGATTCAGCATCAATAATTTCTTCTTCAAGACGTCTTAATTCTTCGGCAGCTTTTTCAGCTTCTGTATCAACTACAGTTTCTTCTTCTAACTGTTCGAGAATAAGCTCTTCAAGAATAAGTTCTTCTTCTGTTTGCTCTGATACAGGTTGTTCTTCTGCAATTAATTCTTCTTCAACAGGATACTCAACAGGTATTGAAGGTTTCTTTTTGCCAAAATTGTAAATAACACCGATTGAATTATAACTGTAAAAATCATACTGGAAATCGCCTTCTGTTGCATCAAGAAGATCAGACTGAACAGGTCGTAAAGTACCTTCAAGATTAATATGCCATCTTTGGTTTAATTTAAAATTTAATCCCAGACCAAAGGGAACTACACCTTCAACCGTTCTTCCATTAATTCCACTTCCTCCTGAAACCCCATTTGTGCGAATAATTTCATCAGTGCGTAAATCTTTTAATTCAGATTTCCATTGTGTAATACCAATTCCAACTAATGCATAAATTGATGTTGTTCTGTTAAGGTTTTTACGAAAAAGTAAAGAGCTTATATTTATAGTTGCACTTATGCTTGTTTCTAAAATATCAGCTTCAAAGTACCTGTCGATTTTTCGTTTTGTACCTGATATTTTTCCATTTAAAACTTGTCCCCTAAATGCAATAACTGAGCCTAATTCCTTTTGAAGAATTAAACCATAAGCCATTCTCCATTCATTATTATTTGTTGTAACAGGATAATAGTTATAAACCTCAATATCTCCATAAAAAAGATTTGCACCTGCATTTAAATTTATTGACCAATCATCAAAAAATTTTTTATCTGATTCCTGAGATATTAGTTGGTTAGTAAAAAGAGATAATAACATTGTAAAAATAAAAAGCCTGATTGAGAAGTAATGATTTTTTTTCATAGTAGGATATTTTTTTAAAAATGAGAATAGTTTACAAATATAAGACTAAATTAATCACAAGTCAAATTTTTCATAATAAATTTTTAACATTGTTTTGTTTATAATTATTTTTTCTTAAACATATAAAATACAAATATTGTTAAAACACATTGAATATGTGTTCTTTATATTAATTTTGACATAAAAATTAAAATTATATAAAATTATTCTAAATTAGAATAGATATTATAATATTTTTTAATTTTGAAAAAATAAATTTTATTATTATTTATGAATTACAAAAACAAATCTTTATTTCTTTGGATATTCTCAATAGTTTTTACACTTACTATCGCTTATTACCAAAGAATAACAGGACCAACATATCCTGTTAGGGATACAATTAAAATTGAGAATAAATTTGTTAAATTCAAATTGCCTCGTACTCATGTAAGCAACTATGATGCAATAATAAAAATAGCTATTCCTGATAGATCAATAAAAGGAATAATCAAATATAAGCGATTAAGAAGCAATGATAAGTGGATAATAAATCAAATGCAACGTGAAGGAGAATATTTAACAGCAACAATTCCAAAACAACCACCTGCCGGCAAGATAATTTATAATGTAATAATTCAAAAGGACAATAATACTATTATGCTTACAAAAAATCCGGTAATTATTCGCTTTAAAGGTGAAGTGCCTTTTATTTTTTTAATTTTCCATATTATTATTATGTTTTTTAGTTTGATTTTCTCGACCAGAACAGGGCTTGAATCTGTCATTAAAGGAAAAAATACTTTCAAATACACACAAATAACTCTAATATTGTTTTTTGTTGGAGGAATAATATTAGGTCCAATAGTTCAATATTATGCTTTTGGTGATTTTTGGGCTGGATGGCCATTGGGTAAAGATTTTACTGATAATAAAACTGCTATTGCATTAATTTTTTGGATAATTGCTTTTTTTAGATTATTAAAAAACAGACAAAAAACAGGGTGGGCATTGATAGCATCAATTGTGTTATTGCTAATCTATTTGATCCCACATAGTATATTTGGTTCGGAACTTGACTATACAAGCGGTGAAGTAATTACAGGTCAATAATTAGAGTTTTTTCATAAAGTCCACCTTGGGAAATATTTTAGATTTTAGAATTAATACATTAAAGATTAATAAGTTAATAACAAATCTAAAATCATAAATTATAACGTAAAAACACTGACTTTATAGACGGACTATTTAACATCCCTATGGGATAGTTTGGGACAAATTCGTTCCGTATCGGAATAAATTGAAGCAGATTAATTCAAGGCAGGGTCTGAAGGGAAATTAGTCCAAAAAGTATAATCATCACCTAAATTTTTAATAGAATTACTCCATAGCTTATCTGTTTCGAATTGCATAACCTCATCTGCTTTTATATTTGAAACAAGCCATGAATTTTTTTGCAACTCGTTTTCAAGTTGTTTTGAAACCCAGCCGGAATAGCCAACAAAAAAACGAATCTGATCCTGATTTATCCTGTTTAGAATAATTAATTCTTTTACAATTTCAATATCTCCTCCCCAGTATAAACCATCAAGTATTTCCATGCTGTTTTCAATTTCATCTCCTAATGTATGTATAAAAAATAAGCTATCGTTTTTAACAGGCCCGCCTAAAAAAATCTTTGAATTAAAATCAGGAAAATCTTTTATTATCTCATTAAATTTTACTTTAATAGGCTTATTGATAATTAAACCGAATGACCCTTCATCATTATGTTCGGCAAGTAATACTACAGAACGTTTAAAATAATAGTCCAATAAAAAAGGTTCTGAAATTAATATCTTGCCTTTTGCAGGTTGGATATTGTTTGTCTTTATTTTTAGTAAATTACTTAGATCAGTCATTTTAGAAAAAATTAAATTATTGTAATTAAAATCAAAATGGTACTTTTGGCTTACAATAATGATTTTCCTAGAGTACAAAAATAATACCAATACTAAATGAATTTTTTTAATAACTTTATAAAATATGAAAATTTTAGAAAAAAATACACATATATTATTTATGAAAGTTATTCTATATCAATAAATAAGAGCACATTATATATTCAATTTAATTTTAACCTTGCTGATAAATATTTTTTTACTCCTACACTTAAATTTCATAGAAGAGACTTTTATTTAACTGATAATTTGACAAAATCGGAGTTAAATAATATCGGTTTTCATATAGGAATGATAGAATTAATTAGTTATTGGAAAGCTGCCTGTCCCCCAAAAATAATTATAAAACCTAATTATTTGTCCAAAGAACAAATTGATTGGTGGAAAAAGCTATATTTCAATGGATTAGGCGAATTTTTCTATGTAAATAAAATTTATGCTGATAAGGATAATTTTGTTGAAATAATTGCAGATTCAGGTGAAGATTTAAAAAGAAACAGTTTTAATATAATGAATGCTACACTTATACCCGTTGGAGGAGGGAAGGATTCTGTTGTTACTCTTGAATTATTATCTAAATTAAATAAGAATAATTTGCCATTAATTCTAAATCCCGGTAAAGCAAGTCTGAAAACTATCAAAGCTGCAGGATTCTCCAGAAATAATATTATTGAAATTCATAGAACTATACATCCTCAATTATTGAAATTAAATGATATGGGGTTCCTTAACGGTCATACACCTTTTTCAGCATTATTGGCATTTGTTTCAATACTTGCAGCTATTTTGTCAGGCAGAAAAAATATTGCCCTGTCAAATGAATCAAGTGCAAATGAAGCAACTGTTAATAATACAAATATTAATCACCAGTATTCAAAGTCATTTGAATTTGAAAATGATTTCAGGTATTATGTAAATAAATATATTTCAAAGGATTTCAATTATTTTAGTTTTCTCAGACCACTATCCGAAATTAATATTTCAAAATTATTTTCGCAACACTCTGAATATTTCAAAATTTTTAAAAGTTGTAATGTTGGAAGTAAAACGGATTCATGGTGTTGTAAATGTCCAAAATGCTTATTCACATATATTATCTTATCACCTTTTATTTCTCAATCGCAATTGAAAATCATTTTTGGTAAAAATCTTTTTAAAGATAGTACCTTAATTCAAATTTTCAATCAATTAATTGGAATTGAAAAAAATAAACCATTTGAATGTGTTGGTACAATTGACGAAGTAAATACAGCCATAGTATTGACTATTCGTAAAGAACAAAAAAATAAATTACCTTTATTATTAAAATATTATACAACACTCGGAAATTATGAACTTTATAAGAATGTAGAAATTGAAAAGATATTTAATAATTTTAATAATAAGCATTTTTTAAATCCTGAATTTGAAAAAATACTAAAATCATCTTTATAATGATTAAATTACTTAATGAAAAAATTAAGGACAAAAAAGTACTTTTACTCGGTTTCGGAAAAGAAGGACTATCAACATACAAATTAATAAGAAAATATTTTCCAAAACAGCTTCTAATAATTGCTGATATTAATGAAAATTTTCAGAACAAAATTAATATTACTGATGATAATTATATTGATTTTATTCTTGGCAAAGATTATTTAAACAACTTTGATAAGTTTGATTTAATAATTAAGTCACCGGGTATTTCCCTTAAATTATTAAATAATAAAATTTCATCAAACAAAATTACATCTCAAACCGATCTTTTTATTCGTGTTTTTTCAAAACAAATAATCGGAATTACAGGAACAAAAGGAAAAAGTACTACATCAAGTTTATTATTTCATATATTAAAATCATTTTACGATGATGTTGCTTTAGTTGGGAACATTGGAGTTCCCCCATTCGATATTATTGATAATATTAAAAATAACACAAAAATTGTTTTTGAACTTTCATCTCATCAATTAGAATATATTTCAATCGCACCAAATATTTCAATATTATTAAATCTTTTTCAGGAGCATTTAGACCATTATAACAATTTTTCCGATTATCAGTTTGCAAAACTTAATATTATTAAATATCAAAATAAAGATGATTATTTTGTTTATAATTATGATGATAAACTTTTACATCAACTCATACAAAAACATAATTATAACAGGAATTACTTTCAATATTCATTAAAAGAGAAAGTTAAAAACGGAACTTTTATTAAGGACAAGGAGATAGTATTTATAAAAAATTTTAAAAAAGTATCTTTTTATAAAATTAATGCAAAAAAATTTCTGCCCGGAAAACATAACCTTTTGAATATTATGGCAGTCATTAATGCCTGTAAAATATTGCAAGTGCCTGATGAAACAATAATTGAAGGAATAACTACCTTTAAGGGTCTTGAACACAGGATGGAATACATTGGGAAATATTACAATATTTATTTTTATAATGATTCAATTTCAACAATACCCGAAGCTACTATTGAAGCAATAAAAACACTTAATAAGGTTAATACTTTAATATTGGGTGGATTTGACAGGGGGATTGATTATAATAACCTGATACGGTTTTTAATTAAATCAAATGTTAAGAATATAATATTTATAGGTCGGGCAGGTAAAAGGATTTATGATGGGATGAAAATTTACAAAACAAAAAATCAGGAATATTTTATAGTAAAACAATTTAATGAAATGTTTGAAATAATAAAAAACAAGACCAAGCCAAATTCAATTTGCCTGCTTTCACCTGCAGCAGCGAGTTATGATATGTTTGAAAATTTTGAAGAAAGAGGAAATACTTTTAAAAAATTAGCAAAGAATATGTAATATTGAGAGTTCTTAATTTATAATTAAATTGTTGCTAAAAATCAAAGAATAAAATTAAAATAATTATGACAGGAAAATTTATAACAAGAACAATTCTGATTATAATGATGATCAGAATTTTTTTAATTCATACTTCTGTTGAAGCAAATAAGAAAAAAAATAATGTAAAGGAAGACACAATAAAATCAAGTATTGTCAGTGGATTAAAATTCAGAAGCATCGGACCGGCATTTGCTTCGGGGCGTATTGCCGATTTTGCCGTTAATCCCGACAATCCAAGCGAATATTATGTAGCTGTGGCGTGCGGGCATATTTGGAAGACAAAAAATAACGGAGTAACGTGGGAACCTGTTTTTGATAATTACGGGGCATATTCAATGGGCTGCCTTGCAATGGATCCGAATAATCATAATGTTGTCTGGGCTGGAACAGGTGAGAATAATCATCAGCGGGCTTTAGGTTATGGAGATGGAATTTACAAAACAGAGGACAATGGAAAAAGCTGGAAAAATATGGGTTTGAAAGAATCAAGGCAGATAGGAAAAATTCTTATTGACCTACGAAATTCGGATGTTGTTTATGTTGCTGCAGAAGGCTCTGTTTGGGGTCCGGGTGGCGATCGCGGATTGTATAAAACTACCGATGGGGGCGAAAACTGGGAGAAAGTTCTTGAGATCAGCGAAAATACTGGGATCAATTCAATGGTCATGGACCCGCGCAACCCTGATATTATTTATGCCTCATCCGAACAAAGAAGAAGACATGTTCATACAAAAATTGGCGGCGGTCCTGAAACTGCTATTTACAAAACTACCGATGGAGGTAAAAACTGGAAAAAATTAAAATCAGGTTTACCAACTGTTGATATGGGTGGGATTGGATTAGCTATCTCTCCTGTAAATCCCGATGTTGTGTATGCAATTATTGAAGCTGCAGAGGATAGTGGTGGTTTTTTCAGGTCAACCGACAGGGGAGTTTCATGGAAAAAAATGAGTAGTCATCATAGTAGTGGACAATATTATAATGAAATTTATTGCGACCCAAAAGATGTTGATAAAGTTTACTCGGTTGAAACAATTTCAAAATATACTGAAGATGGCGGAAAAACATGGAAAAACATCGGTAATAACAAACGACATGTTGATGACCATGCATTATGGATAGACCCTGATGATACTAAACACTTTCTTATAGGTGGCGATGGTGGTGTTTACGAAACATTTGACGAAGGGAAAAATTATTTGTTTAAATCAAATTTGCCTGTAACACAGTTTTACCGTGTGGCAGTTGATGATTCCGAGCCGTTTTACTGGGTTTATGGAGGTACACAGGATAATAGCAGTATGGGCGGACCTTCAAGAAATACAAGAGCTTCGGGTGTTATTAGTGATGACTGGATAATTACTTTAGGTGGAGATGGCTTTTGGCAGGCAATTGACCCTGAAAATCCTGATATTGTTTATTCAGAATATCAATATGGAAATATTTACAGATATGATAAAAAAAGCGGTGAAGCAATAAATATCAAACCTCAGCCTCCAAGAGGAGAAGATACTTACAAATGGAACTGGAATACTCCGTTTATTCTTAGTCCACATTCAAATACACGGCTTTACATGGCGACAAATATCGTTTTCAGAAGTGATGATCGTGGAAATACTTGGAAAGAGATAAGTGATGATATAACTGCACAAATTGATCGTAATAAATGGCCCGTAATGGGAAGATACTGGGGAGTTGATGCTGTGGTAAAAGATGTTTCCACTTCCCTTTACGGAATGGCTGTTTCAATTTCAGAGTCTCCCATTCAGGAGGATTTGCTTTATATTGGAACAGATGACGGCTTGATACAGATAACGGAAGATGCAGCTAAGAATTGGCGTAAAATTGATAAATTTCCCGAAGTGCCTGAATATACTTATGTGAGTGATATTTTTACTTCAAAATTTGATTCTGCTGTTGTTTTTGCTGCTTTTGATAACAGGAAAAGAGATGATTTCAAACCATATCTTTTAAAAAGTAAAGACAGAGGAAAAACATGGGAATCCATTGCAGGCAACCTTCCTGAGAATGGCACTGTTCATGCTATTTTGCAAGACCATGTTAATCCTGAGCTTTTATTTGCCGGAACTGAATTTGGAGTTTTCTTTAGTAATGACGGCGGAGAAATATGGACACAACTTAAATCGGGAATACCTACAATAGCTGTTCGTGATATGGCAATACAGGAAAGAGAAAACGACCTTGTGCTTGCCACTTTCGGAAGAGGGTTTTATATTCTTGACGATTATACTCCTTTGCGTGAATTAAATCAGATAATTATTGATACAACTGCTTACATTTTTTCGATTAAAGACGCATTAATGTATATACAGAAAAGAGGAAAATACGGACAGGGTTCTACTTATTTTACAGCTAAAAACCCGCCTTTTGGTGCAACTTTTACGTATTACCTGAAAGAAACACCGGAAACCCTCAAACAACAACGAAAGGAAAAGGAAAAAGAATTGATAAAAGATAAAAAACCCATTCCGATTCCAACTATGAAAGAACTGAGAGCCGAAAAAAATGAAGTAAAACCATATTTGATATTTACGATTACTGATGAACAGGGAAATATTATCAGAAAACTTACAAAAAATCCAAATAAAGGAATTAGCAGGATTACATGGAATTTACGATATCCGGGTATGAATCCTGTAAATATTAAAAATGGAAAATTTGACCCGCTTTCATCAGGTGGAAACGGAATGTATGTGATACCCGGAAAATATTTTGTTTCCTTGTCTCAAAATGTAAACGGAAAAATTACCGAATTGGCAGTACCTGTTGAATTTAATACGGTGGTTTTGAATAATACAACTTTGCCTGCCGAAGACCGTGTTGCACTGGTTGCATTCCAGAAAAAACTTGCTGAAATGTCAAGAGTTGTACAGGGAGCAAACAGATTGGCAAACGATTTAATGGAAAAAACACAATACATTAAACAGGCAATCAGCAGAACGCCATCGGCATCTCCTGAACTGATGGAAAAAGCCAATAAAATTGAATCACAGCTTGATGAAATTATCTGGACTTTCAAAGGACAAACACCAAAGGCAAGCCGTGAAGAAAATTTGCCCGCTTCACCATCAATCAATGAAAGATTAAATTTAATTGTTAGGGCTCAGTGGCGGTCAACTTCGGCACCAACTCAAACTATGATTGATGGTTATAAAATTATAATTGAAGAATTTGAACCTGTATATAAAAAATTGAAAAATATTATGGAAGTTGATTTGAATATTCTTGAAAAAGAATTAGACGCTGCCGGTGTTCCTTGGACTCCAGGTCGTCTTCCTGAGTGGAAGAAAAATTAATTAGTGCCTGCACGAAATCTATCCAAAACTGTCATTTTGAGTGATAACGAGGAATCTCATGCTTTGATATACAAGGTGATAGAGATTTCACTCTTCGGTCGAAATGACTTAAAACAGCGTTTTCGTGCAAGGACTAATTAAGAAATTAAAAAATTTTATTCAGTTTTTTTTGTTGGTTCTTTTTTTGTAGTAGTTTTTTTTGTACTTGTCTTTTTAGCAGTAATTTTTTTTGGAGCTGTTTTTTCCTTAGGTTCAGCTTTTTTTGTAGTAGTTTTTTTAGCAGATGCTTTTGCTTTAGTTACGGTTTTTTTAGTTGCATCTTTTTTCTTAGCAGGTTTTGATTTTGCCTTTTCTTCAATAGTTGCCTTGGTTTCGATAGGCAAAGCAGCTTTTTCTAAAACTTCAGTTTCTTTTTCTTTTGGTTTATCAACAAGAACAAATTCTTTCTTTTTTTTCCTTGGTCTTCTAACACCATAAGAGCCTAAAATTATTTTACCTCTTTTTGTTTTTTTATCTCCTTTTCCCATAAGCTTAATTTTTATTGTTTTAATTTTTTGGTAAAAATAAGAAAAAAATTAATTTTGAATAATTATTTATTTTTTTTAATAATAAAATGGCAGATTATAAAAATATAATATCACACAAAGGAATTATTAATAATATTGACAATAATAAGATTTATATTTCAATTATATCTCAATCGGCATGTGCATCATGTCATGTTAAAGGAATGTGCTCTGTTGCAGATATGAAGGAAAAAATTATTGAGATTGAAAACACAAAGAATAATAATTACAAAATTGGTGATACAGTTACAGTTGTTATGGAAAAATCATCAGGGACAAAAGCTGTAGTACTTGGTTATTTTATTCCTTTTATTATTCTTCTAATATCTTTGATAGTATTAATAAGTATAACTAATAATGAAGGTTTATCGGGCTTAATATCAATCGGGATATTAATTCCATATTATTTAATTTTATATATTTTTAGGGATAAACTAAAAAAAATATTTGTATTTAAGTTGGGTTAAATGCTGAAAAAATGAAAAATAAAATTATTAAAGACATCATTGAATGGGACATAGTAAACTGGTCAAAAGCTCTTGATTATTGGAATAAAAAAATCGACATTAGAGCTAAAAATTATTCTTGTCTTGAATTGGGAGGAAGAAAAGGCGGACTATCTTTGTGGCTTGCAATAAAAGAAAATCAGGTAATATGTTCCGATTTAGACTCACCGGAAGAATTTGCCTCCGAATTACATAAGAAATACAGTTGTGAGGAAAAAATAACCTATGAATCCATTGATGCAACAAATATTCACTATAATAATCATTTTGATATAGTAGTTTTTAAATCAATATTAGGTGGAATCAGTCGTAATGGAAATGACAAATTAAAAAAGAAAACCATTGACGAGATTCATAAATGCCTTAAACCTAATGGTAAGTTATTATTTGCTGAAAATCTTGAAGCGTCATTTCTGCATAAATTTATGAGAAAAAGCTGTGTTAAATGGGGAAGTGAATGGAACTATTTAAAATATGAAGAAATTGGACAGGTATTCGATACTTTTAAAAGTGTAAATTATAAAACAGTTGGGTTTTTTGGTACATTTGGAAGGACAGAAAGACAGCGACAATTTTTGGGTAAAATTGATAATGTTCTTGAAAGATTTGTGCCAAAAAGTAAAAGATATATCGTCATTGGAATAGCTGAAAAATAGCACTAAACCCAACAAAAAAAAACGTCATTTACCATGGGCATCCTCCATAGGAGTCCTTTGTACCTTTGGGAAAACGGGCGTTTATTCAAACTGTCAGATAAGCACTTAAGCAGCGAAAAATTCACCCTGTGAAAAAAAATATTTTTGTATTTCCTTATGTACTTTGCTCTATGCGTTATAAAATTTTTTGACTTTATTGACAAACATTGCTTAGGTGAGTTTATCCAATTGCTCATAAATAGAATTTTTACTTATATACTCGGGTATAATTTTTTTCATCTTTTTTACAATCTCAAAATTGTTTTGTTTAATAAACAATTCAATTAATTCGTCAATTTCCTTTGAAATAATATCCGGGTCATATTCCTTTACTTTAGCTATCATTATCTGTGGATGATGAGTAGGCAAGGTGTTTTCTTCATTATTTAATAATTCTTCATAAAGTTTTTCACCGGGGCGTAATCCTGTGTATTTTATCTGTATATCTTTTCCTAAAGTCAATCCTGATAGTTTAACCATTTTTTTTACCAAATCAACAATTTTAACAGATTTACCCATATCAAAAATATATATTTCGCCTCCTTTACCCATTGTTCCGGCTTCAAGTACTAACTGACAAGCTTCAGGTATAGTCATAAAGAATCTTGTAATTTCAGGATGAGTAATTGTTATAGGTCCGCCTTTTTCGATTTGTTTCCTGAACAGGGGTATTACAGAGCCATTTGAACCTAATACATTACCAAAACGGGTTATAATAAAACGTGTAATTTTATTTTTATTAAGCGACTGTGTATAAATTTCAGCAACCCGTTTGGTTGCTCCCATTACACTTGTAGGATTAACTGCTTTGTCAGTTGATACCATAATGAATTTTTCAACATTATATTTTACCGACATATCAGCAATGATTTTTGTACCTTTAATATTAGTATTTATTGCTTCGGAAGGATTATTTTCCATCATTGGAACATGTTTATAAGCTGCAGCATGATAAACAATTTCAGGTTTATATGTTTTAAAGGTATTCTCTATTCTGACTTTATTACAAATGTCAGCAACAACAATCTCAAATTTTTTTGAAGGATATTTTTCATAACATTCAATTTCTAATTGAAACAATGAGCTTTCAGCCTGATCAATTAGAATTAATTTTTTAGGCGAATATTTTGCAATCTGTCTTACCAGTTCACTACCTATTGAACCTGAAGCACCTGTTATAAGTATGTTTTTACCTGTTAATTCTTCACGTATTTTATACTCATCCAATTTGATTACTTCTCGTTCTAATAAATTTTCAATTTTTATTTTTTTTATTTGTTTAAAACTAAGTTCACCATTTATCCATCTTGCAACAGGAGGGAGAGTTAAAACTTTTGTATTATGAGTTAAGCACATATCAACAATTTCTTTTTTCTTTTCAGATTTAAGTTTTTGAATTGAAATTATTACATGTGCAATTGAATTTGTTTCTAAAAGGTTTTTTAGCTTATTATACCCTAAAATAGTAACACCTTCAAGCGTTTTACCAATTTTTTTAACATCATCATCAATAAAAGTAAGAACTTTATATTTAGTGCCGGCATCCCTGTCTAAAGTTTTTTTTGTTATTATGCCGGCTTCACCTGCTCCATAAATAATAACATTTATTTTTTCCTTTGAGGGATTTAATAGTTCTAAATAAGCTATTTTAATAAGTATTCTGAAAGTAGTCATAGAGAAAATGACAGTTATGAACTCAATGATAATTATTGAAAAAGGAATCAGGAATTTATGATTAATAAAATAATAAGATATAATATTTGAAATTATAAATAAAATACTACCGGATAAAATAACGAGGAATATCCTTACAGCATCCTGTGTGCTGGTATATCTGATAATCCCGGCATAAGTTTTGGCTATTATAAAGCTTAACACCCTTACACCGAGCATAAAACATAATATTTTTGGCAAAGTAATAAGTTCGGTTTCAGGTATTCTAAAATTAAACCTTAATAAATATGCTAAAATAACTGAAAAGAGTATGATTAATGAATCAATCAGAAATATCGACCAGCGGGGAATATTTTGCTTTGTTAATAACATAAAATATTTATCAGTAAACTATATGCAAAAGTAATATTAATTTTTATTTTTTATACTTTTGTGCTGCGAAATTATCAGGTAAAAATTTAAAAAATAATAAAATGAAAAATACAGCTTTTATAAAATTTCACGAAGAATTAGGTGCGAAAATTGTTTCTTTTGCAGGATATAACATGCCTGTACAATACGAAGGTCTTATAGCAGAACATCTTACAGTTAGAAAAAAAGCAGGGGTATTTGATGTATCACACATGGGCGAATTTTGGGTAAAAGGACCTAAAGCACTTGATTTTGTGCAGAGAGTTACATCAAATGATGCTTCAAAATTAGTCGACGGAAAAGTGCAATATTCTTGTTTTCCAAATGGTAAGGGTGGTATTGTGGATGATCTGTTGGTTTACAGAATTGATGCTGAAACATATTTATTAGTTGTTAATGCTGCTAATATTGATAAAGACTGGGCATGGTGTGTAAAGCAAGGCAATCTAATGGGTTTGCAGGCAGGTAAAGATTTATATAATGCATCCGATGAAATAGCACAGTTGGCAGTACAAGGTCCTCTTGCATTAAAAACTATGCAAAAACTTATTAATACGCCTGTCTTGGATATGGAGTATTATACTTTTAAAAAGCTCGATATTGCTGGAGTTAAGGATGTAATTTTTTCCACAACAGGTTATACAGGTTCAGGAGGTTGCGAAATTTATATGTCAAACGATGATGCACCGAAAATTTGGGAAGCAGTCTTTAAGGCAGGAAAAGAATATGGTATTAAACCGATTGGTCTAGGAGCAAGGGATACATTGCGATTAGAAATGGGATTTTGTTTATATGGAAATGATATTAATGACACAACTTCGCCAATAGAAGCCGGTTTGGGTTGGATAACAAAATTTACTGATGATAAAGATTTTATTGATAAGGATTATTTGTTAAAACAAAAAGAAGATGGTGTTACACGGAGATTAAAAGGTTTTGAAATGATTGACAGAGGTATCCCTCGCCAACATTATGAAATTTGCGATGCTGACGGAAATAATATCGGAGAAGTAACTTCAGGCACTATGTCTCCTTCATTGAAAAAACCTGTTGGTTTAGGTTATTTGAAAAAAGGATTTACAAAACCTGATACTGAAATTTACATTAAGATACGTAATAAGTTGTTAAAAGCAAAAATCATAAAATTGCCTTTTTATAAAAATAATTAAAAGTTACGTAACTAATCAGTACTTAAAGTGAACTATACTTCGACTTCATTTCGGCTTTGCTCAATGTGCACGCTCAGTATAAAAAGTTTAGAGTGCCTAAAGTTTTTTAAAATGGAAAA
>JAIOSH010000503.1 GCA_021107685.1 Bacteroidales bacterium
AAATAGGTATTTAATTATTATATAAACGTACGCTTCTTGGCGCACCGAATTACACAAATTTAATTCCCCGAAAAAATCGGGGCAGGCTGTGTAAATTTGTGAAATTTGTGTCTTTTTATAAGTTTATGGATAAGCACTAATTATATTCGTTTCTTAACAAAATCATACTAAATTTGTAAATTTACTTATAAGATGTATTTTCAGACATGTAACAAAAATAGCCGATTTTCGTCTTATAAATTTGAACCCAGAACTCGCGAAAGCCAGCGATGGTCAAAAAAGATTCGCAAGTTTACCCTGTAATGAAATGTATCAGGGGGTACTTAAATTATTTGGAAAATTGTTAAATTGCTACATTGTTATATTGTTGTGGTTTAACAATCTAACCATATAACAATTTAACCATTAATACTAATTTATTAACATACGGTTGCGATATAATTTAACAATACTTTGATTTACAAAAAGTTGCAACTCTTTACTTAAAAATCAAATCAATTGAAAAAAATATCCCTTTTATTATTCATTTTACTATTCTCTGTTCCTGTTTTTTTATTTGGCGAAAAGGTAAGCGGTGTTATTGTTGATCAAAATAAAGAACCATTGCCTTATGCAAGCATTTATATTAAAGGTACGACAACAGGAACTACTTCAAATTACGAAGGATTTTTCATGCTTAATTTAAAAAAAGGCGATTATACATTAGTATTTCAATATGTTGGCTTTAAAAAGCTTATCAGGTATATCAGCGTAGAGGATGAACCTGTAACACTTAACATTGAATTAGAGCCGGATAAAATAATACTTAATGAAGTAATAATTTCAGCTACAGCAGAAGACCCTGCTTATGCCATTATTAGGAAAACAATTGAGAAAAAAAAATATTATTTAAAACAAGTAGATAATTATACATGTAAAGTTTATACAAAAGGGATTTTTAGGATAGCAGAAGCTCCCGATAAAATGTTTGGCGATTCGTTAAATACGATAAATGATTCAATTCTTGGCATAGTTTACCTTTCGGAATCCGAATCAAAAATTCACTTTCAACAGCCTGATAAAATTAAGGAAGAAATGATATCATCCAAAGTAAGCGGTAATGATCAGGGTTTCAGCATAAACTTTGTTTCATTCTTTTTAATGTCATTTTACAAAAATATCATACATCTTCCAATTGACCGGAGTCAGCGCGGATTTATCTCACCCGTTTCTTCAAATGCCTTTTTTTATTATAAATACAGACTCGAAGGAACTTTTCAGGAAGATAAATATTTAATAAATAAAATTAAAATAATTCCTAAGCGAAAGATAGACCCTGTTTTTTCCGGTTATATTTATATAGTTGAAAATTTATGGCGAATTCATAGCATTGATGTTACTATCAACAAAGAAGCACAAATAGATTTTATTGATTCTGTTAAAATAAGTCAAAGCCTTGTGCCTGTAAATGACACTGTTTGGATGACATTCTCCCAAAAATTTCAGTTTTATTTTTCCATGAATTTTTTTGGTAAAAAATTTGGCGGAAACGGGCTTTTCCATTCTCAGCATACTAATTATAAATTCAACAATAAGTTTTCGGATGACTTTTTTAAGCAGGAAATTATAAAAATAGAAGAAGACGCTAATAAGAAAGATTCGCTCTATTGGGAATTAAACAGACCAATTCCTTTGACAAATGAAGAAAACAGGAACTATAAAAAGCAAGACAGCCTTGAGATTGTCCGAAATTCAAAAGAATACCTGGATTCTCTTGACAGAAAAAATAATAAATTTAAGATAAACAACTTGCTTTTCGGGTATTCGTATAACAACCGTTATGATAGTACAAGATATTGGTACGGCGATCCTTTAACATCCTTGCAGTTCAATACGGTTCAGGGTTTTAATCTGCGTTTTAAATTCGGGTATTTTAAAAATCTCAGAAAAAAAAAGTATTTTTCTGTTGCTCCGAAAATCGGCTATGGTTTCTCTGATAAGAAATGGCTTTACACATTAAAATCAAAATATTATTATAATCCTGAAAAATTTGCTTTTCTGACCGTCGAAGGAGGTAAAGATTTTATACAGTTCAATCCTAATGATCCGATATCACCCCTGATAAACTCATTATATACTCTGCTTGATGAAAACAATTTTATGAAAATTTACGAAAAGGATTACATTAATATCCGGCAGGGGCAAGAATTGATAAACGGTATTTTTTCATTTTTCGGACTGGAGTATTCAAACAGGAAACCATTGGTTAATACAACCTCATACACATGGGTAAGCACTTCAAGAGAATATACGAGCAATGACCCTCAGTATCCTGATAATCCTGAACCTTCGTTTACCGAAAATCAGGCATTAATATTTTCTGCAACACTTAGGCTGCGATTTAAGCAGAAATATATATCAATTCCTGATAAAGTCATTATCGGGTCAAAGTTCCCTGACTTATATATTTCATATCAAAAAGGCATTTACGGCTTCGTAGGAAGTGATGTTAATTTTGATCTTCTCAAATTTAATATAAGGGACAGGATAAGAATGGGATTACTCGGTGAAAGCAGGTATAGTGCAACTTATGGCTTTTTCCCAAATAATCGCAAAATGGAATTCATGGATTATAAACATTTTAATGCCAACAAAACCATATATGCAAATAATAATTTTGAAGCATTTCAATTGTTGGATTATTATTCTTACAGCACAAATAAGAATTTTTTTGAAGTACATTACGAGCATCATTTCAACGGATTTATTATCAATAAGCTACCTTTAATAAGAAGAACTAAGTGGAAAGCCGTTGGTGGGGTTCATTTCCTGTCGAATAATATAAATTCGGATTATCTGGAAGTTTCCGTAGGGATAAAAAATATATTTAAGGTAGCAAGAATTGATTTTATAACTTCATTCAGCAGTAACAAAAAGCTGTGTTCCGGTTTTGTTTTCAGATTAGCTTTAGGAGGTAATGACGATGGTGGCAATGTTACTATTGAAGTAAAATGATAATGATTGCTTAACCTCTTATATAACTAAATCGCCAAACAGCCTTTAAATAAGCAAGTTGCCTTTCAAGTTTTTTATCAGTTTACTTCCTTGACTTGGGCAGTATCATATTTTGAGGTGCTAATGTTAAAATTAAATAACGAATAACGAACACCAAATAATGAATGTAGAAATAAAAGACTTCAGTTTTCCAATGTATTTTTTCGAGCTGTTTTTATACTTTGCATCATTATTGCAATCAACTCATTATTTTCTTTAATAATCGGTTCAAGTTTACTATTAGGACTTATCAATGGTTTACGAGCAATAATCTTTAGACAAACTAAACTTTCCCTTAATTCTTTTACTATAACTTTTAGCTTGTGAATAAAATCTTTAGGAGATTCAGCACTTTGAGCTTCTCCATAATTTAATACTGGTGAAGTTCCACTTTTTATTAACTGATTGCCAATTTGATTTGCTAACTTTGTATTTGGAAGTGATTCAACAATTACACTTATTCTTATTGCAAAATCAATTAATCGGTCTTCCAAATCATATTTCTTATATTTCATTATTATTTATTCTATGTTCGTTATTCATTATTTCAATTCTCAAAAATAGTTTTGAACTAAGCACTTCAAA
>JAIOSH010000412.1 GCA_021107685.1 Bacteroidales bacterium
AAAAAAAAAGAAGATAAAATTAATGCGGGATTCCTTTCAGAAAGTAAGAAACCTAAATTTACTGAAAAAATTTCTGTTTGGGTAAGAGGAAATTTTTTTATTCCTGATGCACGAAAATACTGGATTAAACCATCAATAAAATATCTTACTAAATATTTACAAAAGAATAAGGTGGATATAATAGTATCAAATGGCCCGCCACATTCTGCACATCTAATAGCTTTAGGAATAAAACAAAAGCTTAATATACCATGGTTGGCTGATTTTAGAGACCCATGGACCAATATTGATTTTTATGATAAGCTAAAACTAACTTCCTGGGCTAACCGAACTCATAAGAGGCTGGAAAATGAAGTCCTTTGCAAAGCAGATAAAATTGTAACTGTTAGCCGGAATTGGGCTAAAGATTTCGAGAAATTAGGTGCAAAAAATATTGAAGTTATTACTAATGGTTTTGATAATGAAGATTTCAATTTTTCAGATGAAAAAATTTCAGAATATTTTTTATTAACCCATATAGGTTCATTGAACAAAGACCGCAACCCAAAATTTTTGTGGAAAGTGCTTAAAGAAATTTGTGAGGAAAATCCACAGTTTAAAAATGATTTAAAAATAAAATTTATTGGTAAAACCGATTTTAGTGTATTTGAATATTTAAAAAAGATTAATTTAATGTTTTGTGTTGAAAAGGATAATTACTTACCACATCATAAAGTGTTGCAACAATCGGTAAAATCAACAATTTTGCTTTTATTACTCAACAATACACCAAATGTTTTGGGTATAATTCCCGGTAAGATTTTTGAATATTTGGCAGCCAAAAGACCAATTTTATGTATTGGACCCACTAATGGTGATAGTGCAAAGATTATAAAAGAAAGTAATTCGGGGGTAGTTATTGATTTTAATCAAAAATCAGAATTAAAAAACCAATTGAAATTGTATTATAATTTATATCAGACGGGAAAATTATCTGTTCAAAGCACAAATATCCAAAAATTTTCAAGGAAGGAACTTACAAGAAAAATGTCGGTCATATTTGATGAACTTGTTAAATTTTAACTAATATCCTTTAAAAAAGGATGATATTCTCCCTTTAAACCAACAGGTTTGGCATTCCTGATTTCATAAACCGTTTCAATGCTTAGTCTTGTATCTTCCAGGCTAAATCCATTCCCTTTTAGAATTTCCTCATAACATAATGTATGTAAATCTGAAAATCCTTCGCTAAAATCAATTTCTTTTCCATCTATAGTAATTGAACGATATATTTTTTTACCCTGTTTTTTAATTTCATTAGGTATGGATTTAAAATCAATGCTTAAAAACCATCTTATACGAGCTTTTTCAAGATGTAAAAATCCTGCTGCTTTATCTTTTTCACTGATATGTACGATATTTTCTTTAACATTTCCAAATATCCATGTCAGCATATCAAAAAAATGTACACCGATATTTGTAGCAATTCCACCTGATTTACTAATATCACCTTTCCATGACATAAAATACCAATTTCCTCTACAGGTTATATAACTCAGATCAATATTATAAATTTTATCTTTTGGTTGGTTATCAATATCTTTTTTTAGTTTTATTATAGAGGGATGTAATCGTAATTGCAAGACATTATAAATATTTTTTTGTGTTTCTTTTTCAATTTCCTGTAGCCCATCAAGATTCCATGGATTAAGAACAACAGGTTTTTCACAAATTGCATGGGCATCATTTCGTAATGATAGACGTATATGAGCATCGTGCAAATAATTTGGAGAACAAATACTTACATAATCAATTATATTTTCACCCTTTCGTCTAAGTTTATCCATATGCCTGTCAAAACGTTCTGCTTCAATAAAAAAGTCGGCATTTGGAAAATAATTATCAATAATCCCAATACTGTCAAATTTATCAAGTACTGCAACTAAATTGTTATTAGTATTTTTTATTGCTTTCATGTGTCGGGGTGCAATATAACCGGCGGCACCAATAAGTGCAAAATTTTTATTTTTTTCAATGCTATTCATAAGAAAATGAATTTCTATTTTTTTTTAAAATATTATTAACAAAAGCAGAAACATCATAATTTTGATTAAAAACTTTATAAAGTTCAGAAATCAAAGGAAATTCTCCATTTAAAGCTTTGGATTTTGAAATTTCCTCACAAAAAACATTTACTGCAATTTTTCCTTCCAGCAACACTTTGTCTGAAATATCATCGGTAAAGAATCCCTTACCAATAAGCAAACCTAAGGTTCTGTTTCTACTTAAATCATTTAAAGCGGTTAAGCTAAAATCGCCATAGCCACAATATTTAAACATAGTTTCTTCCTTCCCTCCGAATTGCAAAAGTATATTCTTCATTTCAGTAAAAGCTCTTGTTAAAATGAGAAAACGCAAATTAGGAGAATTAAAATGTGCATCAACAATACCTATTATTATTGCATAAATATTTTTTAAAATACTTAATATTTCAACACCTTTAACGTCTTTGGAAAAATCTATATATATGTTTGTGTCAGCAATAATACCAGAAAATATTTTAAAGATATTTTCATCTTCTGTTGCTAAAGTAAAGGCTGTTGGTAATTTATTTATCAGTTCTCTGGCAAAAGTCGGGCCTTTAAATGCACAAACAGGGTTATTAACTTTTGATTTTAAACTTTTAGCTATAGTTTTTTTTTCTTTTCCAAAGCCTTTTGCTAAATTTAAAATTATTGCATTTTGATTTATATAATTTTTTATTCCCATTACAAAGTCAACAGTAACTAATGAAGGGATGGCTAAAAAAATTATATTAGTATTTTTCAGGATGTTATTATCAGTTGTAGCCTTTAAATTAGGATTAAGCTTAATATTCGGGAAATATTTATTATTAATATTAAAATTATTAATAGAATCTACAACGTCATTTTCAATAGACAACAACGTTACATTTAAACTATCTTTAACAGATAATACATTTCCGAGAGCCGTTCCAATAGAGCCAGAACCTATTATTGAGATGTGGGTCATTGTAAAATTTATTTATAAATATTTTATATTAATTTATTTTGCAAGATAAATTCTGCAAATGCAAAATCCAACTCATTATCAATATCAATTGCCTTTAATTGGTCAATTTCAACAAATCCAATTTTATTGCCAAATATATTTTCATTATTTTCAATAATATTTGGCTTTAGTATATCAACAACTCCATTTAACTTAAAACATTCTGGGAGTAATTGTCTTTGATAATATTTTGTTATGTCAATATTATTAATAAAAGGCTTAAGTGTATTTTTTTCGTTTTTAAACATCCAATAAGGATGATCAACTCCAATAGCTTTGTTAACAGTTCTGATTGATGTAAAACAAGTGTTTTTTTCAATTTTATTAATACATTTATTTATAATCTTATTACTTTTAAATGGTGAAGTAGGTCTTAAATATAGAATTAAATCCGGTAGAATATTTTCATTTTCTTTAAACCAATTCAATGTATGAAGAATAACAGGTCCATCAGAAATATTATCTTGTGCCAATTCTATTGGACGTAAAAAAGGAACCTCTGCCCCATAGTTTTTTGCAATATTTGCAATTTCTTTATTATCAGTTGAAACAACAACTTTATTGATATTGACATTTTTTAAAGCCGTCTTAATAGTGTAAGCTATTAACGGAATTCCATTAAGAAATTTTATATTTTTTTTAAAAATTGTTTTACTGCCGCCACGAGCTGGTATTAATGCAATAATTCTATTCACTTAATTATTTTTTGATATTTAATTCAAATTCCATCATAAGTTTGACTAACTCATTAAATTTAACTTTAGGTTGCCAGCCTAATATTTTTTTTGCTTTGGAATAATCTCCAATAAGTGAATCAACTTCAGTTGGTCTAAAATACCAGGGATCAATTTCAACTATAATTTGTCCATTATTTTTATTAATCCCTTTTTCATTAATCCCTTTTCCTTCCCAAATAATATTTATTCCAGCATATTTGAAGGACATTTCAATAAATTCACGAACGGTATGAGACTCACCTGTAGCGATTACAAAATCATCAGCTTCTCTATGCTGAAGAATTTTCCACATAGATTCAACATAATCTGGTGCATAACCCCAGTCTCTTTTGGCATCAAGGTTTCCTAAGTAAAGTTTTTCTCTTTTATTATTAACAATGTCTGCAACACCAATAACTATTTTTTTTGTAACAAAGCTATTTCCTCTTCGGGGTGATTCGTGGTTAAATAATATTCCATTACTTGCAAATATATTATATGCTTCCCTGTAATTTATTGTTATCCAGTGGGCATATAGTTTTGCCACACCATAAGGACTTCTTGGATAAAAAGGAGTTGTTTCATTTTGTGGAATTTGCTTTGCTTTTCCAAAAAGTTCACTTGTTGAGGCTTGATAAAATTTTGTTTTACTCTTCAAGCCAAGAATTCTAATCGCTTCTAAAATTCTTAATGCACCAATTGAATCAGCGTTTGCAGTATATTCCGGTGTTTCAAATGATACTTTTACATGACTTTGAGCAGCAAGATTATATATTTCATCAGGCTTAATCTCTTGTAAAATTCTTGTAATGTTGGAAGAGTCAGTTACATCACCATAGTGAACGTAAAATTCATTTCTTCTTTTGTGCGGGTCAAAATATAAATGTTCTATCCTCAATTTTATTTCAAGGCTAGATCTGCGAACAAGACCATGTACCTGGTATCCCTTTTCTAATAAAAATTCTGCTAAATATGAACCGTCTTGTCCGGTAACTCCTGTAATAAAAGCTTTTTTCATTTTTAATTAATAATTAATTAGTAAGTAATATGTTTAATTATTTTAGATGTAATGTAATTAATGTCTTCTTCATTAAGCATTGGATAAGAAGGAACACAAATACCCCTTTCAGATAAATCTGTTGATATTGGATTATTTTTAGTTTTATAAAATGGCATTTTATGGACAGGATAAAAGAATGGACGTGTTTCAATCTCAAAGTCAGCTAAATATTTAATCAATCCATCTCTTTGTTTTTTATCTTTAAGTAAAAATCCTACCATCCAATGAGAAGATTTAAAATGTTTATTAATTTTTTGAAAAATTACATAATCTTCTAAATTTTCTTTGTATTTATAATATATATTTTGTTTTCGTGCAAGTATTGATGATATTCTTTCAATTTGAGCACAACCTATTGATGCTTGTATATTTGTCATCCTATAGTTATATCCTAAAATATCATGAAAGTATATTATTGTTTCAGAAATTCCCTGGTTTTTTATTTTTGCTGCTTTTTCAGCTATTTCCTGATTATTTGTTAATACCATTCCACCCTCACCAGTTGTAATGGTTTTGTTACCGAAGAAACTTAAAGTAGCAATATCTGCGAGAGAACCTGCCATACGATTTTTATAAACAGCACCTAATGATTCTGCAGCATCCTCAATAACTATCAGGTTGTGTTTTTTTGCAATTTTTATAATATCGTCCATTTCGGGAGGCAGACCATAAATATCCGTAGTTATAATTGCTTTAGTTTTTTTTGTAATAGCAGATTTAATATTATTTGCTGTAATATTCCATGTTTTAGGATCAACATCTGCTAAAACCGGTTTTGCACCAATGTATAATACTGCATTAGCTGTAGCAATATATGTGAAATCAGGAACAATTACTTCATCACCTTTTTTAATTCCGGAAGATAAAAGAGCTAAATGTAATGCAACAGTACCATTATGTATAGAAATAGCTTTTTTAACTCCTATATAATTTGCGATTTTTTGTTCAAATTGTTGTATATATTTTCCTTTAGATGAAATCCAAGTAGTGTCAAGACAATCTATTACATTTTCCTTTTCCTTTAAAGTAATTTCAGGTATATAAATTGGATATTTCATTTATTATTTTAATAGCTTAATATATTATAAAGTAATTGTTTTTAGAAGATTATACGATTCTTTTATTTTATTGATGTTATCATAAATTTCTAAGGTAATTATTTTTTTATCTAAATTGATTTTTTTTAAAAGGTTAAAAATTTTTGAGTTGCCTGATAAAGATTTATTTTGATCTTGTTTTCCATTATTATCACTAATATGTAGATAATCACTTTTGTTTATAAATAACTCAAATTCTTTATTAAAATTTAGCCTAAGTGTATTACAACTAACTTTTAAGTGCGCTATATCTAATATTAATGGAAAATCAATTTTTTCTTTTATATCAATGTATTCATTGTAATTTGTTAACATAAAAGGGTTATCATTATATACATTAAAATTCTTTTCGGAAACAACATTGTTTTCTATATAAATGTCTATTTTATCAGTTAAATTCTTTAGTATGTTATAACCAAAGCAAAAACGCTTTATTGCTTCACTTTTATTTATTTGTTTTAATGTTGAAAATTTTTTCCCTAATTCATTTATAGAAGGATCAATAAAATATCCTGCATGTATTCCAATTTTATTTACTTCAATTCTTTTGGCTAAATTAATTGCTTTTGTAAAATGATTTATTGTTTTATTGAAAATCTCGTCATCAAGAGATGCAAGATTTAATACAAAATGGTTTTCAGGAGGCGGGAAATAATTATGAATAAAATATGATAAATTATATTTATTTTTTAATTCCAATAAGTCGTTTTCAATATTATCATAAAATTCGGTTCCTCCCGACAATTCAATATTTTTAAAACCATGCTTTGCCAGAAAATTTATACTTTCTGAGATTTTTTTAAATTTTACACAAGCTGATGAAATATAAATCATTTTACCCTCCTTGCCGGATTACCTACATAAGTTCCTGATTTATTGATATTATCTATAACAACAGAATTAGCCCCGATAATTACATCATCTGTTATCTTAATTTTATCAATAATAATTGCACCGGCGCCAATAAAACACCTATTACCAATAATTACCCTTCCACATAAAATTGAACCGACCGAAATATGATTATGATTACCAATTAAAACTTCATGTTCAATAATTACTCCTGTATTTATAATGTTATTCTGACCAATTTTTACATTGGAATTAATAGTAACACCGGTAAATATCTGATTTGAATTATCAAGAACTATACGTTTTTCTAAGAAGGCTTTTGGATGAATTAAATTATTAATTAAAATTTGGTTATTAAAATCATTAAATAATTTTTCTCTAATATGATTGTCTCCAATAGATAGAACTAATTTATTATTTTCTTTCAAATCACTTATCTTGCCTATAACTTTGTAAGTATTTATGGTTTCAATTTGTTTGGGTTTGTAGTTATTATCATATATGCCTTGAATTGAATAATTATTATATTCAAGTAAATTAATTAGTGATCTTGTATGTCCGCCCGCGCCTAATATATATATTTGATTATTCATTTATTATCTCGTTTGAGAAGTAATCTTTTTTTGCCTTTTTGCCAATAATTTTCTTATAATTAATTGGTGAAACTCCTTTACCACCGGTTCTTTTTGCTACAATATTTTCTTCAGTGAAAATTTCGCCTTTTTTAATAAAATGCAAAGCTACTAAAGATTTTTGCAAAGATAATCTTGTTTTTTCTTCATCTTTAGTAGGTGCTTTAATATTTGATCCAAGATATTTTTCTGCTTTCCTGATTTCAAGAACAAATTCTTTTAATTCATTTGGTGATAAAGAGGCTTTATGATCAGGACCTGAAGAATTTTTACTGTAAGTAAAGTGTTTTTCAACAACAACTACACCCAAAGGAATGGCATAAGGTGCTGCCCCAATACCTTTTGAATGATCGGAGTAACCAACTAAAATGTTAAATTTATTCTTATATGTGTTAATTACATTTAAATTAGCTTCTTCATCTTTTATTGGATAATTTGCAGTACATTGTAAAAGAACTACATCTTGATTATATAGATGTATTTGTTTTAATGCAATTTCAATTTCAGATAGAAAACACATACCTGTTGATAAAAAAACCGGTTTTCCCTTTTTTGCAATTTTTTTTAAAAACAAAAGATTTGTTGTGTCTGTAGAAGCAACTTTATATGCCGGCAAATTTAATACGTCTAATTCATTTAAACTTTCTTCATCAAATGGAGTAGTTAAAAATATTATCTGTTTTTTTCTACAATAATTAAGCAATTCAATATTTTGTTCTTTTGTAATTTCAAGTTTCTTAAGCATATCATATTGTGATTCGGAATGTTTTGTTGTTTTTTCTTGATAAAGTGCTTTTCTAACATTTTTTAGAATCAGATTTTCTGTTTTGAATGCCTGAAACTTCACAGCATTGGCTCCTGCCTCTACAGCAGTATCAATTAATTTTTTAGCAATATTAATATCCCCATTATGGTTTACTCCTGCTTCTGCAATAATAAAAACAGGATTATTTTTGCTAATTTTATAATTTCCGACTATAATTTTATGATTGAAATTCATTTAATTAAAATTTAGACAGTCTCTAATATTAATCAAAATTATTGCTAAATTACAAAATCCATAATAACTGAATTTAAAAAATTATATTAAATAAATCATCATATTGCGATTTATGACTTAATTATTACAACTTTTAATAATATTAAAACATCTCATGCTTGCGTTACCATCAATTCTATAAGCATATTGCTCAATAAATTTTTTATAAGCTTCGTTGTCAATTTTCAAATCCTTAAATATTATTTTATTAATAAATAATGTTAGGCTTTTTTTATCGGTAGCTTGGAAGGCCACGCCTAATTTGTAATAATTTAATAAATCTTGTTTGTGATAATCAAGAATTATAAGTGGTTTATCAAAATATATTGCTTCACTGCCAACTGTAGAATAACAAGTTATTATTAAAGAACTAATGGATAATAATAAATATAGATCAACAGAATATAATATTTTATAGTTTAAGCAACCAGTACTTTTAGCTATATCATTATAAAAATCAAAATCATTTTTTTCTGCCGGATGTAATTTAATAATTAAGAATGCTTTTTTATTATTCATTACAGATTTAAAAACATCAGAAGCCGCTTTTATTCTTAATTCTGAATCAGGTTGTGGTTGTGTTGCAAAAACTACAATTTTTTTAGATATATCTATTTCTTTAAAAATTTGTGAAGTGTCAATTTTTTTAAATTTTGAAATAATATCTGTCCGAAGCTGACCAGTAACAAATATTGACGAGGATGGATAATTAGATGTTTGAGTTAAAAAATTCTTATAATATTCACCCCATACAAGTGTGAAATCTGCCATTGCTTTTTTTTCAGCATCTTTTTTTGTGTATCTATAGGATATTAATAAATCATATATATTCCCATGCTGAATCCCAATAGTCTTAATTCCGTAAAACTTTGCAGCATCAAAAATGCTTTTTACCGAAGGACTGTTTTCATCAATGGAAGTTATTGAAATGAATTTGTTTTTCGTGAAAAAGTTCTTGTAAGCAAGGTACTTAAAAATAAAATACAAACTTGATTTGTGAAGCGAAATAAAATGATTTATAACAGCATCTTCGATTGGATCAAGATTTCCGGATTGAATTTTACTATACGAAGCACGTATATCTCTTGATGTTTTTTTTAGTTTTTTACGAATGCCTGAATTCAGGAATGCTTTAATTAAAATATATTCTCCAAATATTCTTTTACGTTTTTTTTTAGGATTAAAAAAATATTCTTTTTTTAATTTGAAAAAATGAGGATTGTCAAATTTAGGTATCTCAACTTCACTTATTACTAAAAACTCTTTATCAATTTTTTCAAGCAAATAGAATAGATAATAATTATCCTTTTCTTCTTTCAAAGTTGAGAAATTAATTATTGTCTGCCTTTCCGAACGATCAACAATAAGATACTTTTTATTTTTTATTGTTTTAAAAATTCCAATTAAAAAACGGATAAAAGCAAATATAAAATAATTAATTACTGAAATATAATTAATTTTTTTTCTGTTATTTAAATTATCATTAACAAGTAAAACATTTTTCGGTATTTCTTTATAATTCTTTAAAAAAATATTTGAAGTATAATAAATTACTTCTTCATAATTTTTTGAGAAATATTCAACTTCAGCTATTTTGTAATATAAATTTCTAACAAAAAAATAAGTCCTGAATTTATGATAATACCAAATACTTGAATTATTAAAAGCCAGCCAGTCGCTAATGGATTTGCCATCAATAGTTTTATCACCAAAAGCTAAAATTTTATCTAAAATATCATAATTTATTTTTCGTTTTATGTCAGGGTCAAGTTCAAAAATTTTTGGATTATATTTTGAAAATTCAGGAATTGAATCAATACAAACAAATAAATCATATTTGTCTTTTCCATCAATTAATCTCTGAATTTTAAAAATTTCAGAATCGCTTAATTTTCTTTTAATTACTATAGCTTTCATTTTCTGATAAAAATACCTTTAATCTCTTTTCTGTAAAGTGAAAATAAACTTAAAAAAATTGTAAGAACTATAATTGAAGATGTGATATATGGATTTATATCAAAAATATTTTTAAGTATTTCCAATATTACAGCGATCAATATAATTGCAATTGGGAAAAACAAAATTTTATTTAAGTTCCAGTTTAGCGGCATAATTTTTTGTTGATAAATGAATGCACCTATCATTTGGATAAAATAAGAAACCAAAATGGCAATTATAGCTCCGTATTCTTTTAATATCGGGACAAGTAAAAAATTTAACAATAAATTGATAATTAAAACAAATAAATTAAGATAAAGAAAAAACCGGGTTTTCTTTAAAAAATAAATTGTTAACGAAAATATTATGTATTGTGTACGTATTAAAATTGTCATAAAAAGTATAGAAATTAAACCGGTGGCAAGTTGTAATTTCGTTTCAAAGAATATAGTTAAAAATAGCATAACAGGAATAATCGCCACAGCAACAATTATTTGGGTTTGTGCTAAAAGTATATTGTATAATTGTTTAATTTGTTCCCTGTTCTTTTGGATACCATCCTTCATAAACCGGTAAATCTCAGGTTGTGTAGCTCCTAGTATTCCTTGCAAAATCATTTGCATTCCCAAAACAAATCTAATAGCTGTGTCGTAAATTCCTAATTCAATCTGAAAATCATAAAGTTTTAAAAAATACCTGTCTGCATACATTAAGCCCCAGGCAATAATTCCATATTGAAATAAAGGTCTTGCAAATTTATATACAGATGACATAAATTTCCTGTCGTATCTAATTCCTGATTTGTAGAAAGTATATCCTAAAATTGTGATTGCAGTTATTCCTGTTCCTATACATGTACCGTAAACATATCCGATAAAACTCATCTCATAAAAAAATAACATATAAACCTGTATTCCTGTACGAAGAATACCAAGAATTACATTAAGTAAGATATACCTGATTACTTTTTTTTCGTTTCTATATAGAGTAGCGGCAGTAATATTTATTGCCCTGTTAATTCCAATGATTATTGAGGCATAACCATAAGATGAAAAATCCTGTAGTTCCTTTTGAGGGAAGATTTTGCCGATATAATTGCTGAAAATTACAGCAATTCCTAAAATCACTAATCCTCTGAATAAGATTGAAGTAAATATACCGGATACAAGTTTATTATATCCTGTTTTATCATTCATATAGTCATAATAGAATCTTGATATTGCATTTCCCATAGAATACATGGCTATTGTAAAAGCCAGTACAGTAATAGATTCCGTAATTGCAAGGTGGGAGAAAGCTGTAGCATTCAATCTGTCAGTGCCTTCAATAAGAGGTAATACAATGATTTGAAGTACAGCAGGAAATGCTGCTACAAGGACATATATTACAGAAAGTTTGAAATATTCTTTTAGATTGAGTTTCATTAATAATTTAGCTTAACTTATATTAAGACTATTTTTTTGTTAAATTATTATGATTTTTAGCTTTTTTTATTGCCTGATAAATCACCTTCTGAATATTAGTGCGAATATTCATGTCTATTAGTTTTGTATTTGAAACATCGGGATGAATACGGTTTGAAAGAAAAATATAAATCAAATTTTCTTCAGGGTCAGCCCATGCATAGGTTCCTGTAAATCCACTATGACCAAAACTTTTATTTGAAACGCTTTTACATGTTGGTCCCTCTTCTTTATTGTCAGTTAAAGGCTTATCAAAGCCAATGCCTCTCCTGTTATCATTTAACGGAAATTGACGTTTGGTAAATTCTTTTACAGTTGAAGAATCAATATATCTATTATCAGCATATTCTCCGTTTTGTAATAACATTTGCATAATAACCGCCATATCATTAGCATTTGAAAACAAACCGGCATGACCCGAAACACCTCCAAGCATGGCTGCACCAGGATCGTGTACATCGCCGTGTATTAGTTGTTTTCGGAAAAAAGTATCATTTTCAGTAGGGATAATTTCTGATAAGCTAAATTTATTGCGGGGATGAAAACACATTCTTGTTAAATTAAGTGGTAAATAAAAATTATCTTTAACATAAATTTCAAAAGGTTGATTAGTAACATTTTCAATAATTTTCATCAAATAATAGAACCCTAAATCACTGTATTTATATTCATTTTTTTTTCTTAAGGGTGATTTAATAATACTGTCAAATAATGTGTAAGAATAATTTTTTTGTATGTAAATATTTTCAGCTACCCTATAAGGGAAATTTTCTGTAATAACATTATTATAAATTGTTGAATTAAGCTTTCCGTCAATTATAGTATTTAAATAAAATGGTATCCATGTTTCAAGTTTTGCCTGATGTGTCATTAAATCCCTGATAATAATATTTTCTTTATTACTACCTTTTAGATAAGGAAGATATTCTACTAATTCTTGATCAATATCAATTTTATCTTCGTCGGAAAGTTTCATTATTGATAGAGTTGTAGCAGCAATTTTTGTCAAAGATGCAAGGTCGTAAAGATCAGTATTTTTAACTTTAGATTTTTGGGCATAAGTATGATAACCAAATGATTTATTATAAATTACTTTTCCTTCTTTAACTATCATTATCTGGCAACCTGGATAGGTTTTATTATCAATAGCAGATAGAGCGATAGAATCAACAGGATTTAAATCTTTCGATGAAATACCGGCTTCTTCGGGTATTGAATATTTCAACTTTCCATTTTCCGAAGTTTCAAAACCTGTGTTAATAGGAAAATCAGCAGATGCAGAAACAGGTAATTTACCCTTAGCACTTAGACTTCCAAATATTATTTGAGCTGAAACCTCTTCGGAAATTTTATTATCCTGATATGAAATTATTATTGCTTCAATGTTTTTTGTGTCATCAAAATATGCAATAGAATATGGATTTGCGAAAATGTCAAGAATTACTTTTGTATTATTTTTAAGCGTTTTGATAAAATCAATGTTTTTCTGACTAATTCCAAAATTTTTATTTGCAAAAATATTAGTATTATGAATACCAGCAATAACTAAGTCGTATTTGGATAATTGTTTTAAAAGTGATATTATTTCTTCATTTGAAGGTTCTTTTGAAAGTATATAATTATCTATCAAAGCATAATTTTCAAACATTTCCTGAAAATTTGTTATACTTGTAGCACCTATCGAAACTGATGCTAATTTTAATGTATCAAAATTTTTTAAAGGTAAAATATCATTATTATTTTTTATAATTGTAATGGCTGATTCATAGAGTTTTCGATTAATTACTGCACAGTTTGAATTATTAATATCGTTATATAAATTCTCTATTTTTATTGGTTTGTATTCAGATAGACCAAGGATATGTTTATAAGTTAGTATTTTTTTACATTTTTCATCAATTTCCGATTGTGTGATAATTCCTTTATCAATGGCTGATTTAATTCTTTTTATTGCCATAGGAAGATCTTGCGGTAATAATAAAATATCGTTTCCCGCCATTAAAGCTTTTACTTCAATATCTCCGGGTTTATAATATTTAGTAACACCCTTCATATCAAGAGCATCAGTAAATATTAAACCGTTAAATTTCATTTCATTTTTTAAAAGCTGTGTAACAACTGGTTTCGAGAGTGTAGTTGGAGTATTTTCTATTGCATCATAAGCAGGAATATAGAGATGAGCTACCATAATACCTCTTAGACCTGTTTTTATCAATTCTTGAAAAGGATAAAGTTCAATTGTATCCAATCTTTCTGTTGAATGATTTATTACCGGTAATGTCAGGTGAGAATCTGAATCTGTATCCCCATGTCCTGGAAAATGTTTTGCAGTTGCCAAAATACCATTATCCTGCAATCCTTTCATATATACGATACCTTTTTTTGCAACATTATATTTGTCTTCACCGAACGAACGGCTGTTTATTACAGGGTTATCAGGATTGCAGTTTACATCAATTACAGGAGCAAAATTTATATTAATACCCATACATTTACATTGCCTCGCTATTTCGCAACTCATCTCATATATCAGGCTATCATTCTGAATTGCACCCAAAGTCATCTCGAAAGGAAATGAATAAGTACTGTCTAAACGCATACCAAGACCCCATTCGGCATCAATGGCAATGAATAAAGGTGTTTTTGCAATACTTTGATATTCATTAGTGAATTTTGCCTGACAAACAGGACTTCCCTGGAAAAAGCAAAGACCACCAATATTGAAATTTTCTATTAATTTGATTATGCCTTTATAATATGACTGTTTTTTACTTGAATATGCTCTTACAATGAATAATTGAGCAATTTTTTCTTCATCTGTCAAAGAATTGAAAACCGAATCAACCCACAATGTGTCAGAAGGATCATTAAAAAAATTTAAATTTGATGCTTTACATTCAACAATATTTGATGTAAATAATATTGTAATAATGAATACAAAATAACCGAATTGTCTTTGCATTGGGATAATGTTATTTTTTTTGGATAAAAATAGATAATTTATTTAACGTTCTTATTTATATATAATAAATTTCCTAACAATAGATTGTTTATATTATTTTTTATATTATCAAAAATTGGCATTTTTCAAAAATACCCAAAAATTGTCATAAAATAATATACTTTTGGTTAAAAAAAACAGTTATAATAATTGCTGAAACCTAAAAATTTTACATTTTGAAAAAAAACATTACTAAATTCGTCTTTATAATATTTTTAGTTTTTTTAAATCTTTCATCATTTGCACAAAAAGCTGATGAACAGGAAAAACCCAAACCCTTAACACGTATTTTATTTGTTTTTGATGCATCTCAAAGTATGTATGGCAAATGGCAAAGTGATATGAAGATAACTATTGCGCGTAAACTTTTATCAAACTTATTGGATAGTCTGAAAAATGTTGAGGATCTGGAACTTGCTTTAAGGGTTTATGGACATCTACACTCATTTCCTCCACAGGTTTGCAATGATACAAAATTAATTGTACCTTTTGGGAAAGATAACTCTAAACAAATAAAGCATAAGTTAAAAACACTTGTACCTAAAGGAACAACACCAATAGCTTATGCTTTAGAGCAAGCAGGAAATGATTTTACACCTTGTGATAATTGCAGGAATATCATTATATTAATTACCGATGGAATAGAAGAATGTGATGGAGACCCATGTGCTGTTTCACAAGCATTACAAAAAAAAGGTGTTGTTCTGAAACCTTTTATTATTGGAATTGGAAGAAATTTTAAGGAAGCATTTGATTGTGTCGGAACATATTTCGATGCATCCAGTGAAAAAGCTTTTAGTAAAGCATTAAAGGTTGTTATTTCACAGGCTTTAAATTCAACTACTGCACAGGTAAATTTGCTTGATGAATATGGAAAACCAACCGAAACAAATGTAAATATGACTTTTTATGATAATTTTTCAGGTTTAATTAAATATAATTATATTCATACTCTAAATTATAAAAGTTTGCCCGATACATTAATTATTGATCCATTATTAGCTTATGATATTGTTGTACATACTATTCCGCCTGTTAGTGTTGATAGTATTACATTAAATCCCGGAAAACATAATGTTATTCCTGTTGAAACCCCGCAGGGTTTTCTTGAATTAAAAGTAGATAGTAAAGATAAAACCGTTAAGAATCTTCAATGTATAGTTCGTCAGGATGGAAAGACGGAAACTTTAAATGTTCAGAAATTCGGTCATACTGAAAAATATCTTATTGGTAAATACGACATTGAAGTACTTTGCCTACCTCGTTTATATATAAATGATATTGAAGTAAAACAAAGCCATACTGCAACAGTTGAAATACCTTTACCCGGAATAGGTGTTATTCAAAAGTTTGCAAATGGATATGGAAGTCTGTTTGTAGAAAAAGATAATAAACTTGTATGGATATATAATTTGAAAGATAATGCTTCGCAACAGGAAACACTTGTTTTACAACCGGGCAGGTACAGGGTGATTTTCAGATCAAAATATTCCAATAAATCTCTCTATACTGTTGAGCAATCATTTAAGATTAAATCTGGAATGACAACAACGGTTAAGTTATATTATTAATCAATTCCTATTCCCTGACTTAGAGGATAAATTTAAAAACTTTGTTTTTTTCAACTTTTCAGGTTTCCCTTCCCTACATCCATTGCTCAACCTAATAACTTTAACGACAAAACCTTTCAAGTCGAAGAAAGCTTGTGCGGCAGGGACTTGAAAGGTTGAAATTAATAATGCTGATTGCGAATTCCTGTGTCCTGTTTCTAATTGCTTACTAAA
>JAIOSH010000536.1 GCA_021107685.1 Bacteroidales bacterium
AATTAAGATATCAGACAGTTTTTTAAAAAGTTACTATACTCAAGATAATGCCTTTGATAGAAATTTTAAGTAATTCAAATAACATTACAAATAGGTCATCCCTATGGGATTAATACTGTTATTATTTCTTTTCCCCGAACTTCCGTTCGGGGTTACAAATAGTTTGTCCCTATCGGGACTCAAATATCGAAATTATAATTAACTATATTAGCTGTGAACGGTTACTATTCCTTTCATATTTCCACGAGAGAAATGGAATGTTTTGATATTTTATATATGGATATTGGGATGTGAGGTACTATTCTAATAAAATGCCACGAATAGAAATTTACTATCTCTTAATATTTCACTGCCCAAGCCAGTACAATACTTCATCAATCTCTTCTAATTGTTCTGATAATGCTGCTTTCTTTATCACGGAAATTTATAATCAAGGGCATCTCACCCGGCAGGCGATGTGTAGCACATGAAAAGCAAGGGTCATATGCTCTGAATGCCATTTCTATCATATTTAAAATACCATCATCAACATCAACGCCTTTTTTTATCAGACCTTGTGCAGCTTTCTTTAATGACATACAAATCGGAGCATTGTTATTTGTTGTCCCGACAATAATATTTACTTTCTCAACCATTCCTTTTTCGTCGGTCCAATAATGATGTGTTAATGTACCACGTTGTGCTTCAACTGTTCCGACACCTTCGCCTGGAATATTTGATCTGTCAATTTCTACTTTTAATTCTTTGCCTGTAATATCAGGGTCTGTTATTAATTCAAGACATCTTTCGGCTGAGTATAACATTTCAATTAAACGAGCCCAGTGCATAGCCAAAGTAGCATGAACAGGTTTCCCACCGAGAGTTGCATACATTCTTTCATATTCAGATTGGGCCAGAGGAGTTGCCATCCCGTCAGCAACATTTAATCTGGATAATGGCGTTGCATGATAAACTCCCGAATCCTGAACGTCAACAAACCCTTTCCATCCAATCTTTTTCAGGAAAGGAAATTTTAAATAGCTCCATGGCTCAACTCTCTCAGCAATAAATTCCCTATAATCAGCAGGTGCATATTTACAATGCTCATTGCCCATAGTATCAATTACCCTCACCTTTCCATCATAAAAATTAACCTTATTATTTTCATCCACAAGACCCATTGAATAAATATTTAGGGAATAAGGTCCATTCAGGATAATGTCAACGTATTCTTTATTATCTAATACAACATCATTAAATATCTTTAATGAAAACTGAGAAAATTTAATAAAACCTTTTGCTTTTTCTTCAATATCTTCACGTTCCTGCTCTGTCAAACCTTTTCTGACTCCTCCGGGGATATTTAAAACAACATGTGTTTGGTGTCCACCAAGCAATGCCTGAATTTCCTGAGCTATACGCCTTTGTTTTATTACTTCTGTTCCAATTTCAACACCAACTTTTTCAATAACACCGAGTATATTTCTTTTAGATGCATCTGCAGTAGGACCAACCACAAAATCGGGTGCTGCAAGTGCATAAAAATGTGCAATATGACTATGCACAAAATGAGCCATATAAAACAATTCCCTGATTTTTTTTGCAGTAGGAGGTGGTTCAACACCGAATACTTCATCAGCAGCTTTTCCTGAAGCCATGTGGTGACAACCCGGGCAAACACCGCAAATTTTTGTAACAATCTGCGAAAGTTCTTCTACGGGTCTGCCTTCACAAAATTTTTCAAACCCTCTTAATTCGGGAACCTGAAAATAAACATTTTCCACATCACCGTCATCTTTTAAAAATATTTCAATTTTCCCGTGTCCTTCAAGACGGGTAATAGGATCTATTGTAATTTGTTTCATACTACTTTCCTCCTTAAAATTGAGCCGGGCAGACTAAATCTGTAAAAAATTCCGGCAGGGTCTTCAATTTGTTCAATAATTCTTTCAATTTCTTCAGGATCATTAGCATCAATCATGGTTGCAATGGCAGACATCATTTTTGCACCCGGGTCTGATACATCAGGTGGTGGACCATAACAACCGCGACAGGGGGCATTTCCCTTAATACATCTTGTGCCGCAACCTCCTCTCGTTGCCGGTCCCATGCAAATAATTCCTTGTTCCAAAAAACAGGTTTCTCCATCATCTTCAATCTCCCAGGGTCTGTAAAACTTTTTAATTTTTTTATTTTCCGTTTTTTTTCTTTCACATTCGTCGCATTGAGATTTTTCGTAAGCACCAATAACTGATTTCTTTGATGGAAGTTCACTTCCTTTAATAATTGCCATAAGCACTTCAATCAAACGTTCGGTTTGAGGAGGACAGCCCGGAATATAATAGTCAACACAAACTACCTGATCCAATGTTAAAACATCATTAAAAAATACCGGCAGTTTAAGTTCTCCTTCGGGTACTTTATAAATAGTTTGCGGTTTTATTTTTTCAGGGTTTTCAGTAGATTCGGTTTCGCAATAAATTCTGTCAAAAAGCAACTCTTTTGTGGAAAAATTAGCCAAGCCCGGAATACCTCCCATGTGTGCACATGAACCATAAGCAACTAAAATTTTTGTTTTTTGTCTTAACAGCATGGCAATGTGTTGATTCTCACTATTTCTGATTGCTCCGTTATATAAAGTAACATCAATGGAACCATCAGGCATTGCTTCTAAATCTTTATACTTTATATCAAGGGCAATGGGCCAGAATACCAAATCAACAGCAGCTACAATATCAAGCAGCTTTTCATGAACATCAAGAACTGATACACAACATCCTCCGCACGCTGCACCCCAATATACAGCCAGCTTTAATTTTGGTTTATTATTTTTATCGTCTCCCATAAATTTTTATCACTTTTAATGTTAGGTTATTAATTAATAATGTTTTAATCCGGATTATCAACAAGAGCCATAGTTTCTTTAACTTTGCAAGGACCAAGTTTTTTAATTGTTTCTGTCATATCATCTGCAAGTTCGGCAAATTGCTTACCTTCGCTGGCGCTAACCCATTCCAATCTTAATCTGTCTTTATTCATACCCATCTGTTGAATGTACTTCTGGAGTAAATGGAATCGGCGTAAACATTTATAATTACCTTCATGATAATGGCAATCACCGGGATGACAGCCACAGATTAATACACCATCGGCACCTTCTCTGAAGGCTTTCAGGATAAATGTAGGTTCTATTCTTCCTGAACACATTACTCTGATAATTCTAATATTTGATGCATATTTCATTCTGGATGTGCCGGCAAGATCTGCTCCTGTGTATGAACACCAGTTACATAAAAATGAAACTATTGTTGGTTTAAAATCCATATTATACCTCCTCTAATGTGATTGACATTAATCCTTCTATTTGTGAAAGAATTTGTTTATCTGTAAAATGCCTGCATTTGATAGCTCCGGTAGGACAGGCAGATCCACATGTACCACAGCCTTTACATAATATTTCGTTTACAACTGATACGTTTTTTTCTTCATCAAAACTAATTGCAGTATATGGACAAACACAGATACAGGTTTGACAACCGCAACAAACTTCTTCGTTAACAAAGGCAGTTGTAACTTCTACATGAACAGACCCCTGCAAAATAGTTGCAAGAATACGTGCTGCAGCAGCTTCAGCTTGTGATATGGAATCAGGTATATCCTTAGGTCCCTGACAGGCTCCGACAATATAAACACCGTCAGTTGTGGTTGCCACCGGGTCAAGTTTCGGATGTTTTTCAATATAGAAATCATTTCCACACATGCTTATACCAACTGCATGAGCAATATTTTTGGCTTCTTCGTGTGCTTCCATACTTGTCATCAGTATTACAATATCAGCGGGTACTTCAACTGATTCACCGGATAATTTTTCATCAAATTCCACAAGCAAATTGCAATTATCTTTTTTATTTGCCTTTTTAATTTTCGGTAGTTCATTTTGCTGGTCAAACATCAGGAACATAATATCTTTGCGTGATGATTGAGTATAAAATTCTTCACATCCTTTTCCAAATGTTCTCATATCAGCATAAACTTGAAAGACATTTGAGTGGGGCAAGGCAGACCTTACCTGATTGGAATATTTTAATGCTGTCATACAGCAAGTGCGTGAACAATATTCGTGATAATTTTTATTACGACTTCCAACACAGTGAATTATAACAATATTATTAGGTTTTTTGCCTTCTTTGGTTTGAATTTTTCCATGTAAGAGCATCTTTTCAAATTCGGATGATGTAATAACATCAGGAAATTTTCCATATCCATATTCTTCAATTCCGGAAGGGTCAAAAGTTTTTAACCCGGTAGCTACAATAATATTACCGAATTTCAATTCAACTTTTTTATCTTCTTTGTCTTTTAAAACGGTTTCAAAGTTTCCAACATAGCCGAATATTTCTTCAATCTGTGTATTTAAGAATAATTTAATATTCGGATGATTTATTAAACGTTTAATTTTGAAATCTATCATTTGCTGTGCACTGTACAGATACGGGAAAGTTAAGTCAACATTGGCAATATGGCCACCAAGTTTATCGGTTTTTTCAACCAAATAAACTTTATTACCTGAATCGGCAATTAAAAGAGCAGCAGAAATCCCGGAAATTCCTCCACGGATAATTAAAGTTGCAGGGTCAATATCAACAGACCTTTTTTCAAGCGCTTCGTGTAAGCTAACTTTATTTATTGCTCCAGCTACTAATGATTTTGCTTTACGTGTTGCTTCTTCCCTGTTGGTATGAACCCATGAAACCTGCTCACGGATATTTGCCATTTCAAACATATACGGGTTCAATCCTGCATTTTCCAAAGCTTTTCTGAAAGTCAATTCGTGTATTCTTGGAGAACATG
>JAIOSH010000303.1 GCA_021107685.1 Bacteroidales bacterium
TACCATCAGTTACTTCAACCCAGTATATTCCTGTTTCACCGGCATTATAAGTTGGATTTGTAGAACCATCCTGCCAAAGACATGTATAATCGGGACCAGGGTCTAAAAATATATATTCACCATAACAAACAGAAGTATCATTCCCTAAATTAATTACAGGCAAAGGGAAAACAGTCAAAACAATAGAATCAACAGCAGATCCACAGGGATTTGTTACCATAACCCAATATATGCCGGAAGTGTCGGCAATACAAGTAGAATCAGTAGAACCATCCTGCCATAAATAACTCGTATAACCAGATCCTGCATTGAGAATAATATATTCCCCAAAGCAAAATGATGTATCATTGCCAAGTTCAAGGTCTTCCTGTGGATCAGGATAAAAACTAATTATTATGGTATCTCTTGTAATACATCCATACTCATTAGAAACCTCAATCCAGTAAATACCTGTTGTGTCAACGATATATGTTGAATCGGTTGAACCGTCCTGCCAGAGGTAGCTTTCATATCCTGTGCCAACATTTAAAATAAGACTGTCGCCAAAACAGATGGATGTATCATTTCCGAGATTAATTTCAGGTGATGGAAAAAAGGTAATAATGATTGAATCAATAGCTGTACAGCCATTTATATCTGTTACTTCAACCCAGTACAAGCCGGTTGTATCAACGATATATGTTGAATCGCAAGATCCATCCTGCCATAAATAGCTGCTGTATCCGGAACCAGGACATAGAATAATACTATCGTTGGAGCAGATTGTAGTGTCGTTTCCAAGATTGATTGCAGGAGATGGATGAACCGTTATGTAATCGTTTAAATAAATTGAATCCGAGCCATATTGATTGGATACAACAAGTTTTACATCAAATTTTCCCGGACTATAATAACAGATGTTTGAAGGATTTTGAACATTGGAGTATGATGGAATACCTCCTTCAAAATACCAACTCCAATAATCCGGGTTGTATAAACTGGAATCGATAAAATCTATACAATTATTTGTACATAGTATTGTATCACTTGCAAAAAATAAAGCTACAGGTGAGTAAACAATACATAATGTATAAAAGGGAAGCACTAAATCATTGACAATTGTATTTGGATTATTCTCTATTCCACCAGAACCTGTATAAATTTGAATTGGATTAACCATTATTGATGGAGAGGTGATTGTAGGGAAAAAATCTTGTTCATTACAACCACTATTTCCTGCTGTATCTGTTTTAATTAGATACATGTCTTTATTACCCATTCCAAAACTTGTTGTCATACCATTTATATAATAAGCCGAATTATTATAATTTAAGAGGTCAGCTCCACAAATTGTATAATCATTTTCAATTCCACCATATATTTTACCCCAAGTAAAATTTCCGTTATTATCAATTTTGATTAGAAAAATATCCCTTCCACCAAATCCGAAGCTTTCTGTATAACCGGAAAATATAATTTTTTGATTTGAAGTAATATCCACCCCGTTTGCAAATTCATAAGAATTGCCCCCGTATGTTTTTGCCCATAATAATTCACCATTTTGATCAGTCGTAATAACATATAAATCTGCATTCCCGGCACCATAACTATCAATTCTTCCAACTGCTATTATGTTTCCATTATCAGATTCCTTTAATCTGTAGAATTTACAAAAACCTGAAGTATTATAGGATTTAGCCCATAAAACATTACCTGTTTCGTCAATTCGTAATAAACCTCCAAAACTTCCATTTGAAGTATGGTTAATTCTGCCTCCAATTATTATATCTCCATTATCCATCGGAATAAAATCATGAACCCAATCATTATTTCCACCTCCATACGTTTTTGTTAGTAACATATCTCCCGAAGAACTTATTCTTAAAAAATGAATATCCTTTGCACCGGCACCAAAAGATAAAGTTGTGCTAATAATAATAAAATCTCCATTGGCAGTTTCTACCGCTCTACCACGAGGTTGTTCCCAATCTGAACCACCATAGGTTTTTGACCATAATAAATTTCCATTATTATCTACTCTTAAAATGTATATGTCATCACCTCCGGCACCAGAACTTGTTGTAGCACCACAAATAATAAAATCTCCATTGTTTATTTTTTTGATATCATGTCCTGTGTCATTACCTGCATTCCCGTAAAGTTTACTCCATTGAATATCCCCTTCAGAATTTAGTTTTGTTAATATTATATCGTTCTCACCCATTCCAAAACTATTAGTATATCCTAATAATAATAAACCATTATCATCGGTTTTTTCAAAGTCAACGAAAACATCATCATTAACACCACCATACGTTTTTTGAAATATTATCTGAGAATAAGAAAAATTCAGAAATATTGAGAAAATTAAAATTAGCAAGATAATTTTTTTCATCTTTTAAATAAAATATTTCATCCGGTAATTCATATTAATTTTAAAATTAGCGAAGTAAAGTAACACTTCCTTTTAATGATAATTCTTTATTTAAACCTGTACAATAATATTCAATTACCCAATAATAAACACTTTCGGCGCATTTATTTCCTTTGTATTTTCCATCCCATTTCTCATTAATATTATCACTTACAAATACTTTTTCACCCCATCGGTTGAATATTATTATATTGAAACTAATAATATCATCTGAATATTGAACATAGAAA
>JAIOSH010000249.1 GCA_021107685.1 Bacteroidales bacterium
AACCATGCCCGTAACTGAACATTTCCTTTAAAATTTCTTTTATTGAGGTGTTTTGATAACGAGGGTCTTTTTTCTTAATCATATAAGCATTTTCAACGGCTCTGGTAGCATCGAACATAACATAAATGTTATGCTTTTCGCAATATTCATAAACTTCTTTAATATTATCCATTGATGCTGGTTGTCCGCCAGCCATATTCACACTAAACTCAAAACTAATGTAAGGAATGCTTTCTGCTCCATGTTCTTTTACAATTGCATCAATTTTACTAATATCAATATTTCCTTTCCACATAAAATTGGAAGCAGGCTCGTGTGCTTCATTAACAATTACATCTGTGAAAGTACCTCCTGCCAGTTCCTGATGTAGCTTTGTTGTTGTGAAGTACATGTTCCCAGGCACATAACCGTCTTTAATAAGGCATTGCGACATAATATGCTCTGCAGCCCTGCCCTGGTGAGTAGGAATAATATATTTATATCCTGTAATATCTTTGAGTGCATCAACTAATTCAAAATAATTAACGCTTGAAGCCTGAGTTTCGGAGCTTGTTAAATATTTTGCCCATTGCTCGGTGCTTTGAGCGGTAGTACCGGAATCTGTCAGGAAATCAATATATACATGTTTTGACTTTAATAAAAAAGTGTTATATCCGGCTTCTTTCACATATCTTAATCTGTCTTCACGAGTACTAACTCCGACATGCTCAATATTTTGAATTGCAAAAGGCTCGCAATCAAAGACATATTCCTTTAGTACAGGTCGTTTCCATTTATAAATTGCTTCATCCTGCCATACGGGTTTGTTTGTAAGTATTAAAGCTGTAATTTTATCTCTTTCGTTATAAAGCTCTTTAATAGCTTCGGCAATTTGCGAGAGTTGAAGGTTTGTCAAAGCAAGTCGTGGAATTTGAACAGCTAGTATATTTTCATCAGAATAATGGTTTTGTAAAAATGCACGAATTCCGGATTTAAGATACAATGCTGCCGAAAGTGTCTGTGCATGATTATCAGGTAAATCAGATAAAAATTCTTCAGCTTTAATATACACACCATCTGCTCCCAAATAAAAAGGAACTCCATTAAGCTGAGCTGCAAACCCTTTTATTTGTTCGTCTATCCATGTTGCTTGCTCTTCATAGATCATCTCTTCTATTCCCCTTGCAAAAACTTCCATTGTACGACCTGCCATTCCTCCATAAGTATGCAGTCCTTCATAAACAACAACTTCATTCATATATTTATCATACAGTTCATACGTATTTGTTGCAATAAGCCCACCTGCATTGCTTCTTGGATCCTGTGCAGCATCAAGTACCAAAATATGTGCATTAGTAGTTATTTCTTTGACAATATCTGCAAGATTAAAATCTTTATATTCATTTTCGTTTTCTTTGATATATAATGCATTTGAAATAATATATGATATATTTAAAACAAGAAATGTATCATTTTTTTGACAAATTTTATATGCTTCTTTTATATTTGCCAAAGAAACCGGCTTGTATCCTTCTGTATAAAGTTCAATATATATGAACGGAACATTTGTTTTTCCCGAAATTTTTTTGTCTAATAATTTCAAATTGATATTTCCTGAAAAATCGGGATTGTCTTTTGCTAATAAAGATTCTATTGTAGCTTTTTTATCTTTAATAAGATCTTCCGGCATTAATGAGTTTGAAAATATTGCATCGTTTTCGGAAACCATAGTAGTAATGATAAGCTTATGAGAACCTTTGATATTATGAGTCGGACAAATATGCTTATGCCCGAAAGTTTTATTCATAATATCCTCAAGAAACTCGAAGTTACGGCTACCTGCGTAAGTTTCGTCGCCAATAAACAAACCTGATAATTGTTCCTGGCTTACAGCACTTGTACCATAGCTTGTCATATCAAAAGTTACTTTATCCGAAGGAATGCAGAAAGTATTATAATTTGCCTCCTGTAATGCAATAATCCGTTCATGGAAATTTGTTAGATTTATTTTTCTAATCGTTTTTATTTTATGCGGTTCTGAAATCATATCTATATTAAATTTTAATGTTAATAAAAAAAATGGTACATTTTTTCAGGGCAAAAATAATAAATTAATTAAAAATATATTACAGACTTATAAAATAATAAATTTTTTCACTCTGAAATGAAGGATAATAAGCAGTTTCAAAATTTTTTTTAAAAACAGAGGTTACTTTTTTATTTAAAAAGGAATTAACAGACAAATAGATGGTTTTTTAATCTATTGAACGGTTATTAAGTAATTTTTTTCATCATTAAAGCGGGATCAGTTAATTAAACTGATTCCGTTTTATGTTTTTATACGATATTGAAAATACATCTTCTTTTCCATTTTCACATCCTTTTTGTATGGCTTCCTGGCATTGCATAGTGTTTTCAGCATAATCCCCATGATCATAAATATGAGGATTCTGAAACCAGTTTTCAATATTCATTATAAATTGTATTTCTTTAGTTTTATCTTTTTCAATATTAAAGGAAGAATTTGGTAAATTTACTTCAAAATAATTTTGGACAAAACCAATTATATCAGGAACATAAGCACTATCACCCGAATATATCTGTCCTATCCCCAAATGAAATTCAAAAGGTCTGTTTTGTAACATTGTATCATTTGTCCATTTTCCGTTTAGCTTAAGATAATGATAACCTCCTCCTAAAACTTCAGGCCAGAACATAAATGATTCCGGTGGATTATTAAACATCAATGATTGATTTTTTTCTTCATTAATGCCAAAAGTAAATGAAATAGAATTATAAGATCCTACAGGAATATCATCATAAACCTCCCATTTCATTGTTGAAGATATATCATTATCTACATAATGAATATCATCCCAGGCTTTAATCATAAAGATTGTTCCATCAGAATTATACAGCTTTACATCGGAAATAAAATATTGTAATTCAGTAACCATATAATCATTTCCTGCTGCATTTACATACATCGTAGAATCAACTATCAATCCATCTCCATTAAGTCTATGTGTAAAATTCAAAATTATTTTTCCTGTGTTTTCTTCTTCTTTAGTATCATCATCTTTTTTGCATGAATACAATAATCCGATTAAAATCACCATAAAGAACAGGAAAAAGATATTTTTGCAAATTCTAATAAAATAATATGTATTTATTATTGATTTTAACATGTTCGTAGATTTTTTCCATGAGACTAATAAGGAATTGTTCCCGACACAGTTACAAATGAAGTCGTGTCATACTTGGTTGCAGCTTCTTTGTAAACTTTACCATCAATTAAAATTTTTACCTTGATTGCTGAATTTATGTCAGTATAATTAGCTGAAACATAAACAATATCACCTTTAACCGCTTTAAAAAAATACTTCCATTTATCTTCAGAACTTGCTACTAAAACCTTTTCAAAAACAGTTTCTTTATCTTTATTTTTATAAGTAACATCAAAACCTGAATCTGAATCTGTAATCAGATATGTAACTTCTTTTTCATTATTATCTTTTTCACAAGCAATAAAACTTAATATTATTGTAATTAATATTATTATTTTTTTCAAAACTTAGACAGATTAATAATTAAATTGATTTTTTTACAAATATAGTGTATTTTCAATTAAAGCAGGGTTTTATTTTACAACATATTTTTATAGGAAAATATTGTCTTAAAAAATATTTTATAATTATAATTATTTTTTATTATATTTGCTGAATTAACCAAAAATTTATTATTATGAAATATATTGGATGGATATCAGGTGCTCTTGGAGCGCTTTTAATGTTATTCGGTGTTATTGCATTCTTTTCCGGTGAATTTTTAACAGTAAAGAATCATTTTAATTATTTCTATATTGCAAATAGTTTCCTTTTCTTAGGAATATTTTGTTTTTTATGCGATATGAATTGCAAGAATAAAGAAGATAAATAAATTATTGCAAAAAATCACTTAATGCTTGAATGTAAAGTTTAACTTTAAATTCAGTGATTGTACTCTGATATCTGTAGGGTAATGTTTTATCACTTCTATTGGTATTACTTGCAGAAGTGGTAATTTTTTATTCTAAGAATTTTATTTACCTAATATTATTTTTAAATAAAAGTAAGGTTGCTTTAATTTTTTTCTTATATTAAGGTCAGTCATTGCATAAGTTAAAGTATCTTTTAAAGTTTTACTATTTACTGCCTTATTAATAACCAAACTGAACAGCCATGGATAATTCATGAAATTACGAATTTTTTTACTTAAATGTAATTCCTTCCAAATTTTATTATATAAATTTCTATCATATTGCTGCATAAATTCTTTTGAAAAATTATTTTCATTTAAGCATTTCTCAGCATGAATGGCAGCGAACTTAGCACTTATCATAGCATTTCCAATTCCTTCTCCACTGGCAGGATCAACTAAACCTGCAGCATCACCGACAAGCATAAAATTTTCACCTGATATTCTTCTTTTTTTAGTTCCTGTGGGCAAGCCGTAAGCCTGTATTTTACTTATTAATTCGGCATCTTTAAATCTTTCCCGTAAATGAGGTATATTTTTAATGCTATTAAGCATTTGGGTTTTCAGATTAATTTTTTTTTTGCTTATTTTGTCTAATTGTAATCCTACGCCAACATTGGCAATACCATTAGGTAAAGGAAAAATCCAAAAGTATCCGGGTAAAAAATCTTTAAAAAAATGTAGTTCAATATAATTTTGCGGATGTATTCCTGTTATACCTTTATAATATGCTCTTAAACCCACAGCATAATGATTTTTTTCTTTTAAAATACCTCCCGGGTCTTTTGAAAAAACTGAATTTGCTCCATTAGCAAATATTACAATTTTAGCTGATATTTTTATATTCTTTTTTTTATCAGAAAGAATAATCCTGTTATCTTTTCTTTCGTAGTTTTCAAATGCAAGTTCTTCAATAAATTTTATTTCAGGATGTTTTTTTACTTCATTAATAAGAAAATTATCAAAATCAATTCGTTTTGAAATAAAGCCTGGGGAAATTGTTTCATCAAATGGTTTTTTTTCTTTAAAAGGAATACAAAGCGCTTTGGAATTTGGTGCTATAATTTTAATCCCCCATGCACTCAATTGCATTGGGGTATCAGCAAAGCGACGTATTATACCGGGGTCAAGCTCATTTAATATTGAAACAACCCATCCGCTAATACCATCACCACATATTTTTTCACGCGGGAACTTTGCTTTATCAACTAAAAAGCAATGTATTCCTTTTTTTGCTAAGAACATAGCTGC
>JAIOSH010000327.1 GCA_021107685.1 Bacteroidales bacterium
ACAGGAGATCATAATATTGCACTGGGTTATAAAGCAGGAGAAAACATTTCCACCGGTTCCAATAATATTATAATAGGTTATGATATTGATGCCCCTGATGCAATTGCTGATAACCAAATGAGTATTGGCAATTTAATTTTTGCTACAGGTATAGACGGAACAGGCACAACAATATCATCAGGTAATGTTGGGATAGGTGTTTCAAGCCCACAGGAATTACTTCATGTTGAAGGCTCCATCAGAATGGTTGACGGTAACGAAGCAGCAGGAAAAATTATGACTTCCGATGCTAATGGTACGGCTTCCTGGACAGAACCTCCATCAGCGGATGACAACGACTGGGAAATGGATGGTGCTGATATGTATTCCGAAGTAAGCGGGAATGTTGGTATTGGTACTGTTACACCGGGTGCAACCCTGGATGTTGGCGGACATATCTGGCAAACAGGAACCGGATCATCGGTTTTCATTGGAGAAGGTGCCGGTTCAGATGATGATTTATCAGACAATCAGAATGTTTTTGTCGGATACGATGCAGGAAAAACAAATACTATTGGAAATAACAATACAGCAAACGGGTATCAATCGCTTTACTCTAACACAACAGCAAATCACAACATAGCCATAGGTTCAAATGCTTTATATACTCAATCGTTTGACATGTATGGTTTCGGCACCTGGAACATAGCCATTGGCGATAGTGCATTGTTCTTAAACCAACCTGCTACCATTTATGATGGTATCTTAAAGATCGCAATAGGTCATTGCAGTCTTCGCTCCAACACAACAGGATATGAAAATACTGCTATCGGACACAAGTCACTTTATAAAAACACAACAGGATTTGAAAATACTGCAAGCGGCATTTATTCGCTTTACTATAATACATCCGGACATGAAAATACTGCAAGTGGTAATCATTCGCTTTTTTCTAACACATCCGGCAACGGAAATGCCGCAAATGGTAGTTACTCCCTTAAAAAAAACACAACAGGAAGTTACAATACTGCAAGCGGTATTCTATCTCTTCATAGTAACACAACAGGAAATTACAATACTGCAAGTGGTGAAAGTTCGCTTTATGCAAACACAACAGGAAACTACAATACTGCAAGCGGTTCTATGTCACTGTTTAGAAATATAACAGCAAATCACAACATAGCCATTGGTTCAAAAGCTTTATACACTCAATCATACAATAATAGTGGAAATAGCTGGAATAGCTGGAACATTGCAATAGGCGACAGTGCTTTATACCTGAACCAACCTACTGATACTTTAGAAGGAATTTTTAACACGGCAGTTGGTCATATTAGCCTGCATTCTAATACAACAGGAAATTACAATACTGCAAATGGCTGTCTAACACTTTCCTCTAACACAACAGGAGGATATAACACAGCTTTGGGATATAGTGCATCAAGTAACGACATATACTATTCAAATTCCACAGGATTGGGGTATAATGCCCAACCCGGAGGAACTAACAGAATTATGCTTGGAAACAGCAGTGTTTACTGGATAGGAGGATATTCTGCCTGGCACAATATTTCTGATGCAAGAATGAAAACAAACATTAAAGAGGATGTAAAAGGACTGGATTTTATTATGGAATTGCGTCCGGTAACTTATTATTTAGATAAGGATAAAATTGACAATTTAACCGGTACGGTTGATTTAAGTGATTATCCTGAAAAATATGATGTGGAGAAAATCAGGCAAAGTGGTTTCCTTGCGCAGGAAGTAGAACAAGCAGCCCAAAAAACCGGATATGACTTTAACGGTGTAAGCAAACCCATGGGAGATAAAGGATATTACAGCCTGGCTTATGCCGAGTTTGTAGTGCCATTGGTGAAAGGAATGCAGGAGCAGCAGGAGGTGATTGAAAAATTAGAAAAAGAAAATTCAGCACTTAAAGAACAAATGGAAGCACTTATTCAGCGAATGGAAAAACTGGAAAAATAAAAAATCAGAAGTTATTTTTGATCAAGCCCCAAGCACACAGCCAAAGCAACCATTCACGAATTATCCTTTGCTTACCTCCATACAGCTTTGTATTTTCGCAACAAAAACCTCAAATCTTATGTATTATGAAAAAATTTATTCTTTTCTTTTCGATTTTAATGTTCAGTTTTAATTTCCTTTTTGCGCAAATTGCCATTAATATGGATGGCAGCAACCCGGATCCATCGACTATGCTGGATGTAAAGTCCACAAGCGGGGGATTGCTGATTCCAAGAATGACGGAATCGGAACGTAATGCCATTACAAATCCCGCAACGGGTTTGTTGATTTATCAAACCGATGATACTCCGGGGTTCTATTATTTTGATGGAACTTCATGGGAAGTGATTGGTTCAGGGGTTTTTGGCATTGATAATCTTTCTGATGGAAAAACAGGAGGCTTCAGCGTTTTTCTTGGATCAGGTGCCGGTGCCAATGATGATGGAACAGCCAACTGTAATGTTGCAGTCGGGCTTGATGCATTTAACAAAAACAGCTCAGGAGCTAATAATACAGCAACCGGATACAAGGCTTTATATTCCAATATATCAGGAGATAGAAACACAGTAAATGGATACCGCGCTTTATATTGCAATACATCAGGAGATAGAAACACAGTAAATGGATTTCAGTCCAATTTTTATAACCAAACAGGAGCAAATAATACTATAATAGGATATGAAGCCGGAATGGGAACAACTTATCACAATAAATCAGGATGTGTATTACTGGGATACCAGGCAGGATATAGTGATACAACAGACAATAAACTTTATATTGAAAACTCAAATTCTTCAACTCCGCTTATTGGAGGGGATTTTGCTGCTGATGAAATTTATTTACATGGGAATGTAGGTATTGGAACCAATATACCTGCTCAACAATTGCACCTGAGCGCTTCAATGGAACTAACAGAAACCCACCATGCAGACAGCGGTGTGATTTACAAAAATGGCAATCGGTTTTTTCATGATTATGCTCCTGTGGGAAGCTTAGGTCAAAACCTTTTCATAGGTAAAAATGCCGGAAATTTCACCATGACAGGACCTCACAATTTCAGTGGATGTTCAAATGTAGGAATCGGAACAAACACTTTACAAAATAACCAGGAAGGATTCCAGAATACTGCCATGGGAACTGATGCTTTGGTAAATAATACAAATGGCAATTATAATACTGCCATAGGGGGTTTTGCCATGCATAATATAACCGAGGGTGATTACAATATAGCCATAGGAAAGGAAGCGGCTCATGGAGCTGTAAATTCACATGCTCATAGAAATATTGCCATCGGATACCGAAGTGGTTATAATCTTGATACCGGTGCAGAAAAAAATATTTTGATCGGTTACAAAGCGGGAGATAATATAACCACAGGGGCAAACAATATTATTATTGGATATGATATTAATGCCCCTAATTCAACAAGCAATAACCAAATGAGTATCGGTAATTTGATTTTTGCAACAAACATTGACGGAACAGGCACAACTATATCATCAGGAAATGTAGGAATAGGCACTTCAACGCCTGGTGCAACATTGGATGTTGCCGGCCATATCTGGCAAACGGGAACAGGTCGGTCAGTTTTTCTTGGCGAATATGCCGGTGCTAATGATGACTTATCTTCTAATTATAATGTTTTTATTGGATATAGTACGGGAAGAAATAACACAACAGGACAAAACAATACTGCAAGTGGATATTATTCGCTTTACGCTAACATATCTGGAAATGACAACACTGCAAGTGGACATTATTCGCTTTACGCTAACACAACAGGAAATGGCAACACTGCAAGTGGACATTATTCGCTTTACGCTAACACAATAGGTTTGGATAATACTGCATCAGGTTACGAAGCTCTACGTAATAATACAACCGCCTGTCAAAATATTGCCATAGGTACAAAGGCTTTGTATTCACAATCGTACAATAACGGTAATGTGGCCTGGAACACTAACAATGTAGCAATTGGATACAGTGCCCTATACTCAAACCAACCTATAGAAGCAATCTATACTGGAAGTCGCAACACCGCGATAGGCAATTTTAGCCTTTACTCTAACACATATGGAGATGGAAATACTGCAAGCGGGTATAGTTCACTTTACTCTAACACAAGGGGATATAGCAACACTGCAATCGGGAATCATTCGCTTTACGCTAACATATCGGGAGACGAGAATACTGCAATCGGGAATCATTCACTTGACGATAACACAACAGGAAGCCGCAATACTGCCTTAGGATATTCAGCTTTTAGCAATGGCACAAATCTTTCAAACTCCACGGCACTTGGCTACAATGCCCAGCCGGTAGCTTCCAGTACAGTAAGGATTGGAAACAGTTCAATTTCTACAATAGGGGGCTATGCCAATTGGACAAACGTGAGCGATGGCAGGTTCAAGGCCAATGTAAGTGAAAATGTGGTTGGACTGGATTTTATTATGAAACTACGCCCCATAACCTATCATCTTGATATGGATGCAATTGCTGGTTTTACAGGAACACCGGATAATTTGCGCCTTGCAGAATATGAGCAACAAAAAGCAGCAGAACTGCAAATTGGTTTTATTGCCCAGGAAGTTGAAGAGGCTGCCAACGCAACAGGTTTTGATTTTCACGGTGTTGATAAACCAAAAAATGAAAGCTCGCACTATGGGCTGCGCTATGCAGAGTTTGTTATGCCATTAGTGAAAGCTATACAGGAACAGCAGGAGATGATAGAAGAATTAAAGAAAGAAATTGCAGAACTAAAAATGAAAAAATAATATCAAAATGTAGATTTTTTGGTTTTTAATCGCCCGCCTCTGGCATTGCCTGGGGTGGGTTTTTTTTGGGGGGATTGTTTATTGATGATTTCAGATTTAATCTTCAATAATATTCTTTTAAACTAATGCAACCATATATATTGCATACTTGTCTATTTTATTAAGTAATAGCTTGTTAAAAAAACCGAATGTTGATTTTGTGGGATTTAGAGATTTAGTGTTTTTGTGGCATAAGTTTTTGAATATCAGCCACTAAAGCACAAATGCACCAAATCCCACTGAAGAATACCGAATTATTAATAATATAAATTTATAGATAGAGGTATTATGAAAACAAAAAGATTAGTCAAATGAGCATTTTACAATTATTATCAAGTTCGATTGGCAGAAAAGATAAGGAGCAAAATAAAAAACTTGCTGATGAAATTGCCAATCAGGAAAATATTGAAGCAATTAAGGAACTCATTACCAATCTGAATAGTAATGACAAAAATATTCAGAGCGACTGTATTGATACTTTATACGAAACAGGCTTTCGCAAACCTGAATTAATCGCAGATTATTACAATGATTTTATCCAATTATTGGAAAGTAAGAATAACAGATTAGTTTGGGGAGGAATGATAGCTTTATCAACCATAACAGATTTGAAGCACAAAGAAGTGTTTGAAGCTCTCGACAAGATAATGACAGTTACTGATAAAGGTTCAGTAATTACAATAGACAACGGAGTTAAAATTCTTATCAAATTGACAAAACATTCTGAATACTTTGAGACAACAAATCATTTGTTGATGGAGCAATTATTGAAATGTCCGATTAAGCAACTTCCAATGTATTCGGAAAGAGCGCTTGAATGTATTACTGATAGGAATAAAAGGGAATTTGTTCAACTATTGAAAAACAGGTTTCCTGAATGTGAAAAAGAGTCACAGAAAAAACGATTAGAGAAAATATTAAAACAGATGAAACGTCCATGATTGATTTTAAAACACATAAGGGAATGATTATATGGATATAAAAAATTCGTGTTAATTAGTGAAATTCGTGTCAAAAAATCATTCGCGTATTAGCGGCAAAATATAAACACATGAAATAACCCCTCACAACAATGGAAATGAAAA
>JAIOSH010000430.1 GCA_021107685.1 Bacteroidales bacterium
GTAAATTGCAAATCATGTACAAATATTTATTCGGACCGGTACCATCAAGACGCTTGGGAATGTCTCTCGGAGTTGACCTTGTTCCTCATAAAGTATGTTCACTCAATTGTATTTATTGCGAATGTGGACCTACTACAAAATTAACACTCGAAAGAAAAGAGTATATACTTTATGATAAAGTAGTAGAAGAGTTAGACAATTATTTCAGTAATAATCCTGCTCCTGATTATATTACTTTTTCCGGTTCGGGAGAACCTACTCTTAACTCACGCATTGGCGATGTTTTACAATTTATCAAGTCGAAAAAAACCAACATTCCTGTTGCAGTTTTGACAAACGGAACCCTGTTTTATCAAAAACAAGTAAGAACAGAATTGCTTAGCGCAGATGTTGTGCTGCCATCATTAGATGCTGCATCAGATTTATCTTTTCGTAAAATAAACAGGCCGTTTCACAAGCTCAATATTCAGGAATACATACAAAGCCTTCAGGATTTCAGAAATGAATATAAAGGTAAAATATGGCTTGAAGTATTAATTATTCCCGGCTATAATAATAGTAAAACCGAATTAAAACTGCTTAAAGAAGCATTAATAAAAATCCGACCCGACAGCATACAATTAAATACACTTGACAGACCCGGAGCTATATCCGATATCAGGGCAGCCACCAAAATAGAATTGCAACAGATAGCAGACTACTGGAATCTTGATAATGTTGAAATCATTGCATCTGCTCCCCAGCGAAAAGATATTAAATCTTATAGGGAAGATATTGAAACGGCAATTTTGGAAACAATATACAGAAGACCATGTACACTCAATGATCTTGCAAAAATTCTCGGAACACATATTAATGAAATTAACAAATATCTTGATGTATTGGAAGCAGACGATAAAATTGAATCTGTGCGTCAGGAAAGAGGTTTATTTTATCAGATTAAACATAAATAAAATTTTAATTTTTATACCTTAGCCATTTCCATAATTCTTTATAATTTACCTTTTTGCCATACATTAGTATTCCTGTCCTGTAAATTTTAGCTGCAAACCATGTAGTAGCAAGAAAACCCAGCACTAATAAAATTATTGATAAAGAAAGGTCAAAGTAAGAGACACCGAATGGTATGCGTATCATCATAACAATTGGCGAGGTAAAGGGAATTATTGAGAACCAGAATGCAACAGGACCGTCAGGATTTGTAATAATGATATTTGATACTACAAATGCTAATATCAAAGGTATTGTTATTGGCATCATAAATTGCTGTGTGTCGGCTTCATTATCAACCGCCGAACCAATTGCAGCAAATAATGCTCCATAAAGTAAATAGCCTCCTAAAAAAAAGAATATGAACGAGCCAATCATTACTCCAAAATTGATTGATTGAATGGCATTAATAATCTCACCTACACCATTATTATTTAATTGTGATGTTGTGGTTTGTGCATTTATATTATCCGATGGTATTAATTTGTTATTTTCCATTAATACCTTCTGTGTATTGAAAGTAGCAATGTCATCGGTAAAAAAAGCAGTGAAAGTGGTTATAATTGCAAAAGTTAAAATTATCCATAATACAAACTGGGTTAAACCAACAAAAGCTATACCTATTATCTTTCCCATCATTAATTGAAAAGGCTTGACAGAAGAAATAATCACTTCAATAATACGGCTTGTTTTTTCTTCAATAACACCTCGCATAACCTGTGAGCCATACAGGAAGATGAAAATGTAAATAAGTAGTCCTGCTGCAAAGCCTAAAACCATACTTACTTCTGTAGAGCTTTCTTCTTCCGAACCACTTTCATCAAGTTTAATAGTGCTGATATTAATATTTGCTTTTATTGATTTTAGGAAATCGCGGCTTGTAATATTTTCATCATCGGATAAACGGAGTTCTTTAAATTTTTCTGCTAATTTCAAATCCTCAACCTCTTTTTTCATTACATTCTTAATGTAACTTTTAACATTGATATTTGGTTGTTTTTCTGAGTAAAGAACTGCATTAGAAGGGACACTTAAATTAGGCAGGGGAATATATAATAAAGCATATTCCTGATTTTTTGCCAGATCATCTTTGGCAATCTGCAAATCAGTAAATATATACCTGAATTTTAAATTATCAGTATCTTCAAATTTTCCAAGAAATAAACCTGTTTCATCAATTACTCCTATAGTTTTTACATCGTTTTCCAATTGAGCAATATATATAGGAACAATAAATAAGGCAGCCATTAAAAGCGGACCTAATATAGTCATTACTATGAATGATCTTTTCTTTACACGTGTAAAGTATTCTCTTTTAATAATGAGGAATATTTTATTCATTTTCTTTAACTTTAGCAATAAAAATATCATTCATGGAAGGCATAATTTCATTAAATGATTGAATTGTAATATGGGGTAAAAGTTCTTTTATTAAATCATTTGGTTTATATGAATCAGTAAATTTTATTTTAGCTCTAATAATATCATCTTCATTATTTTGTTCCAATAATTGAAAACCAGGTTTCAGCACATTTTTCAGGCTGCCTTGAAAACCGGTAAATGTAATTTCAAAAGTATTTGAACGATAAGTCTTTTTAATATCTTTAACCTTTCCATCAAGAATTTTTTTAGCATTATCTATCAAAGCAATATGGTCGCATAATTCTTCAACAGAAGCCATATTGTGAGTGGAAAAAATTATTGTAGCACCATTATCACGTAAGCTTAAGATTTCATCTTTAAGAATATTTACATTAATTGGGTCAAATCCGCTGAATGGCTCGTCAAAGATCAAAAGCTTTGGTTCGTGAATAATTGTAATGATAAATTGAAATTTTTGTTGCATTCCTTTTGAAAGTTCTTCAACTTTTTTATTCCACCATGATTGGATTTCAAATTTTTCGAACCAGTATTTAAGCTTTTGTAGTGCATCATTCTTTGTTAAGCCTTTTAACTGAGTTAAATACAGTGCCTGTTCACCGACTTTCATTTTTTTATACAAACCTCTCTCTTCGGGCAGGTATCCGATTTGTCCGGTATGATACTGTTTGAGTTTTTCATTTAAAAAAAATAGTTCACCATTATCAGGTGCTGTTATCATATTAATTATTCTTATGAAAGAAGTTTTTCCTGCACCATTCGGACCAAGTAAACCGAAAATACTTTGTTCGGGAACTGATATGCTTACCTTATCAAGAGCTTTATGATTAGCATATTGTTTTGTAACATCTGTTGCAGTCAATAAATCCATTTGAATATTTAACATTAATTAATGAAAGTACTCTTTCATACGATGAAAGAAGCTTTTATCACTTCTTGTTGGATTTGGTATAAAATTTTCTGATTTACTTAATCTTTCAAGAGTAATTCTTTCTTCTCTTGTAAGGGTTTTTGGTGTCCAAACGTTAATATTAATTAAAATATCGCCATTGCCATAAGAATTTAAAGAGGGGAGTCCCTTGCCTTTTAATCGTAATACTTTTCCTGCTTGTGTACCTGGTATTATTTTAATTCTTGCTTTTCCATCAATTGTAGGAACTTCAATTAAAGCTCCTAATGCTGCATCGGTAAAACTGATGTATTTATCAAATATCAGGTTATTACCATCTCTGATAAGTTCGGGGTGGTCAATTTCTTCAATAACAACTATCAGGTCGCCTGAAATTCCACCTCTTGCTGCGGCATTTCCTTTACCACTGACAGATAACTGCATCCCTTCTTCTACACCTGCAGGGATATTTATACTAATAATTTCTTCTCCTCTAATGATACCATTTCCTGTACAATGTGGACATTTACTTGTAATTACCTGTCCCTCACCTCTACAATGAGGACAAATAGAAGATGTTTGCATCTGTCCTAAAAAAGTATTTGTTACCCTTGTAACCTGTCCTGTACCATGACAGGTTGAACATGTTGAATAAGATGAACCTCCTCTTGCACCTGTACCATTACAAACGGAACAACTAATATATTTATCAACTTTTATTTTTTTTTCAACACCTTTGGCAATTTCTTCGAGACTAAGATTAACTTTAATTCTCAAATTTGAACCGCGGTTAACTCTTCTGCTTCTTTGTCTGCTACCGCCGAATCCTGAAAAATTACTAAAAGCCCCACCGAAAATATCTCCGAACTGACTAAAAATATCTTCCATGCTCATTCCACCGCCAAATCCTCCACTTGCAGCTCCACCAACTCCTGCATGACCAAATTGGTCGTATCGGTTTCTTTTATTAGGATCACTCAGAATTTCATAAGCTTCGGCAGCTTCTTTAAATTTTTCTTCTGCTTCTTTATCATTAGGGTTCTTGTCAGGATGGTGCTTTAAGGCTTTTTGACGATATGCTTTTTTAATTTCTGCATCAGAAGCATTCTTAGAAACTTCCAGTACATCGTAATAATCTCTTTTGGACATTTTTTGAAATTTACTTTTATATCTTAAAAAAAAGTGAAAAAATTATAATTTACCACTAAAATTGCAGTAGAACCCAATTTATTTACCAATAACAACCTTTGCAAACCTGATTACTTTATCATTTAACAAATAGCCTTTTTCAATCTCGTCAACTATTTTCCCTTTCATATTTTTTTCAGGTGCAGGTATATAGGTAATTGCTTCATGGAAATCAGTATCAAATTCCTTACCAATTGTTTCCATTTGTTTAAGTCCCTTTTTTTCAAGGATAGAATTGAATTTATTATAAATTAAATCAATACCTTCTATAATTGCCTTGCAATCGTTTGAATCATTTAATGATTTCTTAGCTCTTTCAAAATCATCCAATACAGGAAGTAAATCTGTAATAACTTCTGATGAAGCTGTTTTTATAAGATCAATTTTTTCTTTTATAGTTCTTTTCCTGTAATTATCAAATTCGGAAAACAACCTTAAATATTTGTCATTTAATTCATCAATTTTTTCCTGTAATTCTTTTTCATTTGAATCATTATCTTTCCTGCCCTTTACTTTCTTATGCTTTTTTGCAACTTTCTTTTTTTCGCTTTTATCTTTCGCAGTTTCGTGATTGCCGGCTGCTTGTTCGTCAGTTAAATTTTCCTTTGATTCCATTTCAATATTATCAGTTATTTTTATTTCATTTTCCATTTTTTATGCTCTAATATTTATTAAAATATTAAAAATTTCAAATCTTTTTTGCAATTCAAAAAATTTGCCAAATAAGATATTGTGTCAACGTGTCAGTTTTTTTTGTAATCTTTAAAAAAAGTTGACAAAAATAGGAAGTTTTGTCGTTAATAAAATATAATATATATTTTTGTAGTTGAAAGAGTTTTGAAAAATATTTATTATAAAATTATAAAATA
>JAIOSH010000108.1 GCA_021107685.1 Bacteroidales bacterium
CCCTAGTAAAAGGCCATACGCTATTCTGAACAAAACTGGGCGATGTTGTTGCAACTTCACAAATAAATCCGACATGAGAAGGTTTAAAATCTCCAACATCATTCTGAACTTCATTTAATGAATTTTCCCATATAAATAGCTGACCTCCGTATCGTGCAAGAAGAGCATCGGCAACTGCCTGCCAGTCAGGATCGTTATAGGTTGATTGCTTAATTACGACTGCATAAGTAAGTGGTGGTGGTTCTACATAAGTGATTGTAAAATTATCATCCGAAATATCATTAGTACAGTTACCACTGGCATCAAACACTTTTACTTTTACAAGACATTCATCAGATGGAGTATTTGGGACCTGCCATGCATAAGTTTGCGGATTACCTGTATGGGTTGCTATTAAAGTCCATTCACCTCCATTATCAATAGAATAATAAATACTATCACCTATAACACCGACATTATCATCGGCTGTCCATGTAATATTATGCCATTCGAAAGTACCCCAGTCTTCACCGCCATTTGGTTCATTAACTTCAACTGTGGGTGGAGATGCGTCAGCAGCAATAGTAAATACTGCATTAGAAACATCAGAAGCAGAATTTTGTCCTCCATCATAAACAATAACTTTTACAAGACATTGTGTTGAAGGAGTATTAGGTATAAACCAATCACTGCTTTGTGGATTTCCGCTATGAGCTGCGATGAATATCCAGTTAGAACCGTTATCAATAGAATAAAACACACTATCGGAGCTAATACCCATATCATCTTCAGCAGTCCATTCAATTACCTTTGTATCTCCCACAGTCCATACTTCGCCGCCATTAGGCACATCCACAGTTACATTTGGTGGAATCGTATCAGGAATTAAAGGAGACACACTGATATTATCAAAATAAATATCGCACTGATGGTCGCCATATCCGTTTGAGTTGTGTCCTGCAAAATAAATAGTAGCTTGTCTGCCTGCCCATGCTTCAATATTCGCCTGATGATATTCCCAGGGATAAGATTGTGCGTTTCCACCGCCGCCGCCTGTACGATAAAGCCGTGTATAAGTACCGACAGAATCAGCATCCATTATCCATACAAATCCACCATCGTGCCAGCTTGAACCGGATACTGCCATATAAAAATTTAAAGAATCTGCCACACCCGGAATAAATACAGATTGACCAACCATTTGCCATTTATCATTTGGTGTGCCGGAGCCGGAGGCATTACCCGCATTAATGTGAATATGACCGCTCCAGCTTCCCTGATATTGAACAACATTTGCCGTATGAGGGCCTGTAACAGTCCAGCCGGTAAAATCACCTGTCTCAAAATCATTATTAACAAATATTTGATTAGGATTTGCAAGAATTGTAAATACAACGTCAGATTCATCATAAGAAGTATTGTTTCCACCATCATAAACAAGAACTTTTACAAGACATTCTGTGGATGGCATATTCGGGACAGTCCATTCGCAGGTTTGAGGGTTACCGGTGTGCGATGCAATAATAGACCAGTTAGCTCCATTATCAAGAGAATAATAGACAATATCTGCCGTTACGCCAATATTATCATCAGCAGTCCATTGAATATCATAAGTTTCTCCACCTATCCATTCTTCTCCTCCATTTGGAATATCTACCGTTACAGTAGGAGGTATGGTATCAAAGACTGTTGGAAATACACTGATCTCATCAAAATAGATATTACACTGATGGTCGCCATATCCGTTTGAGTTGTGTCCTGCAAAATAAATTGAAACCTGACGACCGGACCATGCTTCAATATTTACCTGATGAAATTCCCAGGGATAAGTTTGTGCGTTTCCGCCTCCTCCGCCTGTATAATAAAGCCTGGTATAAGTACCAACAGAATCGGCATCCATTATCCATACAAATCCGCCATTATGCCAGTTTGAACCGGATACTGCCATATAGAAATTCAATGTATCTGCTACATCCGGTAAAACTAAAGATTGTCCTACCATTTGCCATTGTGCATTTGGTGTGCCTGAGTTTGAAGCATGACCGTAATTAATTTGAATGTGACCGCTCCAGCTTCCCTGATATTGGACAACATTAGCAGAATGAGGTCCTGTAACATCCCAGGCTGTAAAATCACCGGTTTCAAAATCACCGTTAATTATTTGCTGTGCATTTACAGACACGGTAAATAACAGTAAAGCTAATACAGCTCCACTGATAAAAATTTTAAACAAATTTAAAATTTCATTTTTTTTGTACTGATTTTTCATAAGTTTTCTCCTTTTTTTAACATTGGTTTTAAAAAATTTGGTTATAAAATTACTATAAAAATTTAATATTACAAGAAGATAGATATTTTTTTTAGCCTATAATACTGGTTAAATATTATTTTTGAATTGGAAAATATGTGGAATAAGGGATATAAGGGAAATAGAGGGAAATAAGGGTTACCTTATACCTAAGATGTTAAAAATTGACAAATATTAATAAAAAAGTTCCCCCAGTTTTTGTATGCTTATGAATATCAATTTTTGTAGTTATAATCTGTACATAACTTTTGTTTATTAAACCGCTAAGCACGCTAAAAAACGCAAAAAATTTTGCGTTTCTTTGCGTTCTCTGTGGTTTATTTTACATATCAAAAACGACTAATTTTATTGATATGTAAAGTGATATTTATTGAAGTATACTAGAAATTAAACTTTAGTTCGCAGGAAAATATTTGAGTGAATCTAAATAAGTTATAGTTTGCATAAAAA
>JAIOSH010000446.1 GCA_021107685.1 Bacteroidales bacterium
AGAACCTGCTGATACATTTCAGGAGTTGTAAATTCTTTCAAGTTCTTTCCAATCATTTCATCTTTAGTAAAACCTAAAATATCTGCTGCTGCCTGATTTACGAATGTAAACATTTCATTTTTATCAACAAGTCCTATTCCTTCTTCTATAATTTCAATCAGAGAGCGATATTTTTCTTCACTTTTTATTAGTGCCTCTTGTACCTGCTTATGTTCGATTGCTTCGCTTATGGTTTTTGCTATGTCATTTATAAGATTCCGTTCCTCTTTCATGAACGGACCTTCATCAAGTTCGGTACATTTCTCTATACAATATACTTCGATAGAACCTTTAACTTTACCATTTACAATAATATCAGCAGTTTGCTTCCATTTGCTTTCTTTGAAAGCTTGCGAGACATATTCTTTCCCATCGAATCGCACCTTTCCTCTGGTGATTTCAGGATAATGCCAAGACGGTGGGATAATATTGGCAGTATCCTGCAAGATTTCCTTAATGGTTTCTCTTGTTCTGATGGATTCTGAAATTCCATAAATACAACTTAGTTCTTTTACTCTCTTGTCAAGGTCATGTGCATTTTTTTTGATTTTTTGTTCACTTGCAATTAACTTCTGATTACTTACTTCAAGTTGCTGATTAGTGGTTCTCAATTTTTCATCTGCTTGCTTGCGTTCTTTTTCAACCTCAATACCGTGTAGAGCAAATGCAATATCTCCGGCGACTTCTTTTAACAAGTTATGCTCTTCTTCATCTTTTATAAGTTCTTTAGGAATTGAAACAGTAGTTAAACCATAAATTTTTCCTTCATATTCCAGCCGAATCGTCATTGCTCCTCTGCCTGTATATTTTCCGGAAAGCGGACAATCTTTACATTCAACAGGCGGAGTTTCTGTTATAACTACATCTGATTTTTTTAAAGCATTTTTTCCGCAAGCTGTTATCTTACCACTTTTCATAAGCTCAATTATAGGTAATAAATCTTTACCCAAGCCGGACTCAGCAGAAGTAAGATATTTTCCTGAATCATCCAACAAAGCAATCCAGACATTAAAATAGCCTCTTGTTTCAATAAGATTTTCGCAAGTGCCTTTTATCAGGCTATCACGATCTTTCTCTTTCGTGATTAGTAAATTAACATTTCGGATGGCCCGAAGTACAAGGTTGAGATGTTTAATACGTCTTTCCGCTTGTTTTTGTTCTGATATATCAAACATTATTCCCTGAAGGTAGAGTGGATTTCCTTTTTCGTCTTTTACAATTACTGCTTCGTCTTTAATCCATACTATTCTGCCGTCTGTTGATGTCATACGGTACTCGGAAATAAAAGGACGGTTATTTTCATGAGCATATTTTACATCTTCAAGCACATGCACACGGTCTTCATTGTACAGGTGTTTTAGCCAGAAACTAGGGTCTGCTTTATATTCTTCAGGAGATATACCGAGTATCTTCTCAATCTGTTTGCTGACATAGAGTGTGGTACTAAATTCATCAAGTGCTGCAGTATAATTAATTGCCGGAAGATGTTCAACAAGTGTACAAAATTTAATTTCTGATTCCCCCAATGCTTCCCCTGTTTTTTTATGTTCGGTTATTTCTTGTTGTAGTTCCGCAGTTTGTTCTTTAAGAAGTTCTTCAAGCTGAAGTATTTTACTTAAAAGTTCTTCGTATGTAGGATTATTTTTCATATTTATATATAAATTTTTGGTAAATATAAAAAATGTTTCATTATTTTAAAACAATTTTTTAAATAAAAATAATCCGAATATTGCAAAACTTCAATACTTATGAAGTTACAAGTAGGTGATCAAAAAAATTATTTATTTTCAAATTTTTCTTTCAATCTTATTTTGCCTTGCTTATCTGAAGTTGCAGAGGTTCTTTAAGTAAGTCGGGAAAAACCGATGTTTTGTCATTATTTCCTTTACCATTCTGAACTATTATTTCATTCAATTTAAAATTAATATCTTTTGGGTGTAGTTTGTTAAAAAAAATGTATCCATATATCCAATCAAACATGTTGAGATTAGGCTTACAAAATGATTTATACGGTTTACTTTTTTTTTGCATATTATGTTTATTATACAGATATTTGCTGCTTAATAATATATTATATGTAGGAGAAACTTATCAACAATGGAGAATAAATGATAGACTTTAGAGAAAAAGCAAATTTAATATGGCAGGTTGCCGACTTATTACGTGGTGATTATAAACAATCGGACTATGGTAAAGTGATTTTACCTTTAACAGTTTTAAGACGGTTAGATTGTGTACTTAAACCAACAAAAGAAAAAGTATTAACCTATTTACCAAAAATCCAGGACAAATCAGATAGCGCAAAAGATTTAATACTAAACAATATTGCCGGATATAACTTCCACAACCGCAGTAAATTTAACTTTGAAAAATTAAAAGCTGAACCCGACAAGATTGCTGCCAACCTGCGAAATTACATCAATGGTTTTTCTGCAAGCGCCAGAGAAATAATAGAATATTTCAATTTTGATGACCAAATAGAAAGAATGGACGACCCAAAGGCTGACATTCTTTTTCAGGTTGTAACAAAGTTTGCCAATATTGACCTTGCGGATATGGGCAGTATGGAAATGGGTTATGTTTTTGAAGAGCTTATCAGAAGATTTGCAGAACAATCAAATGAAACAGCAGGAGAGCATTTTACACTAAGAGAAGTAATTAAATTGATGGTAAATGTTCTTTTTATTGCAGATAATGAAACCCTGACCAAAGAAGGAATTGTAAAAACGTTGTATGACTCGGCTTGCGGTACAGGTGGAATGCTTTCGATTGGTGAACAACATCTGAACGACTTTAATAAAAAAGCAAAGCTGGAAGTTTTCGGACAAGAGATAAATCCTGAATCTTATGCAATCTGTAAATCGGATATGCTGATAAAAGGTCAAAACCCTTCAAACTTAAAATTCGGAAACACCTTTACAGTTGATGGTCTGAAAGATGAGAAGTTTGATTATATGCTTTCAAATCCGCCTTTTGGTGTTGACTGGAAAAAGGCACAAAAAATAATCAAATCAGAAAGCGAGAACAAAGGACATTCAGGGCGTTTTGGTGCAGGACTGCCAAGAATAAATGACGGTTCTTTGCTTTTTTTACAACATATGATTTCTAAAATGAAATTGAGCGGAACGAGAATTGGAATAGTTTTTAATGGCTCGCCTTTGTTCACAGGACAAGCAGGAAGCGGAGAAAGCAATATCAGAAAATGGATTATAGAGAATGATTGGCTTGAAACTATCATTGCTATGCCCGACCAACTTTTCTACAATACGGGGATTTCAACTTATGTATGGATTATAAACAACAGAAAAAGTGCAGAACGAAAAGGTAAAATCCAATTGATTAACGCAACAGGCACAAAAGACGATGAATTAATTGGAGAAGGCAAAAGAAATTTAAATCGCTTTTACGAGAAAATGACCAAAAGTCTGGGCAATAAACGAAAGAAAATAGCTGAAAATGGAGAAAAAAAAGGCATTGAATTTATAACCAAACTTTATGGTGATTTTGAAGAAAACGAATTTGTTAAAATTTATCCAAATGAGTTTTTCGGGTATTGGCGTGTTACGGTTGAACAACCTTTAAAAGATGAAAATGGAAAAACAGAAAAGAATAGCAAAGGACAACCGAAACCCGACACAATTTTACGAGACTATGAAAATATTCCATTCCTTCGCTCTGTACAGACGCACGGCCGTGCGTCTCAACGAGAAAACCGTGCGTCTCTCGTACCACAAACCATTGAAGAATACTTCGTGAGTGAAGTAAAACCCCATTTGCCCAAAGCCTGGATTGATGAAAGTAAAACCAAAATTGGTTACGAAATAAACTTCACTAAATATTTCTATGAGTTTAAACCATTGCGCTCATTGGAAGAGATTAGGGCGGATATTTTGAAATTAGAACAACAAACCATTGAATTGGAAAAAAATATTTTAGATTAATAATGTCATTATATAAAAATAAATATCGTGTTGAATCAACTCGTTTACAAAATTGGGATTATGGATGGAATGCCAAATATTTTGTTACGATTGTCACAAAAAACAGAAAACATTTTTTTGGTGAAATTAAAAACGGAAAAATGATATTATCAGAAATTGGTAAAATCGTTCGTGACGAATGGTTAAAAACACCTGATATACGTTTGGATATGAATATAAAATTGGATGTATTTTGCGTTATGCCTAATCATTTTCATGGTATTATTGAAATTGGTAAAAATAAATATAATAAACGTGATTTGGGACGGGAATTGGGACGTAGAGACGCAATGCATTGCGTCTCTACAACAAACAATACGACCAACAATACAACCAAATCAAAAAATAAATTTGGACCACAATCAAAAAATTTGGCATCCATAAAACGCGGGATTAAATCTGCCGTAACAACCTATGCCCGCAAAAACAATATTGATTTCGGTTGGCAATCACGATATCACGACCATATTATTAGAAATAATGACGAATATCATCGAATAAAACAATATATCATAAATAACCCTAAAAATTGGGAAGATGATAAATTTAATTCAGAAAACAATTAATGGGAAAATACGAAAAATATAAAGACAGTGGTTTTGATTGGATTGGCGAAATTCCTGAACATTGGGAATTTGAAAAACTTGGCTGGCAAGGTGAGTTTTCCGCAAGTGGAATTGATAAAAAAACTGTAAAAGGCGAGCCACTCGTAAATATGATAAATTACACTGATGTTTACGGAAATGAGAAATTAACTCTTACTGATGATGAAAAATATATGGTTGTTTCGTGCCCTGAAACAAAAAAACGAATTCATCAAGTCAATATAGGAGATTTGATTTTTACACCAAGTTCTGAAACTGTTGATGAAATTGGATTATCTGCTTTGGTAATTGATGATTTACCCGATACTGTTTATAGTTATCATGTTATAAGATTGCAATTTGCAAAGGGTTTTGATGTTAATTATAGAAAATATCTGTGTAATAATAATTTTGTTTTAAACCAATTTTCAAGGGAAGCAAAGGGAACAACAAGACAAATAATTGGCAGAGATGTTTTTAAAAATATTGGTGTAGTTATTCCACCCAAACCCGAACAAACCACCATAGCCGACTACCTCGACCACAAAACAGCCGAAATAGACGAACTAATATCACAAAAAGAGCAACTACTCAAACTCTACGA
>JAIOSH010000187.1 GCA_021107685.1 Bacteroidales bacterium
GAAATATACTGGGATTTTCATACAAACAAAAGAGAAGATGAGTATATTATTGATATTAAGTCTATTAGGCAATACAAGTTAGTTGCTTAATTTTGGTTACACTCATTTTATTTTGATGTTCTTAGTTAAAAAAACTATTTTTGAGAATTGAAATAATGAATAACGAACATAGAATAAATAATAATGAAATATAAGAAATATGATTTAGAAGATCGATTAATTGATTTTGCAATTAATGATGCAATGTATAAAAACAGTTAGAAAAAATACATTGGAAAACTGAAGTTTTTTTATTTCTAAATTCATTATTGGGTGTTCGTTATTCAATATTTAACATTCTTTGAAATCTGATATGTGAATTTATTGGTTATTATGACTTTCAGCATTTTAACTTTTCACCTAATAACTTTAGGCACTTTAGACACTTTTTACACTGAGCGAAGTCGAAGTGTAGGCACTGAATAGTTACAAATCTTCCTTAATACCGAAAAATACAGTATATGAAGAAATTTATAAAACCTTCTCAAATAAGAGGTAGTATAAAAGCACCTGCTTCAAAAAGCTTAATGCAACGTGCTATTGCTGCTTCATTATTAGCAAATGGAGTGTCGGTTTTGCATAATCCTTCTTATTGTAATGATTCTTTATTGTCAATTAAAATAATTCAATCTCTTGGTGCTAAAATCACAAAAAACGAGGAAAAACTTATTATTAAAGGCGGTTTTAATCCAAAAGGAAATATTCTGAATTGTGGAGAATCAGGATTGTGTGTAAGGATGTTTTCCCCGATTGCTTCCCTTTACAATTTACCGTTAACACTTACAGGAACAGGTACTCTTGTTAAAAGACCTGTTTCAATGATAGAAAAACCATTATCAGACTTAGGCGTTGAATGTAAAACATATAATGGTTTTATACCGATCACTATAAAAGGACCATTAAAAGGAGGCAGTACAAAAGTAAACTGCTCTGTAAGCTCACAGGTGTTAACAGGATTATTAACGGCACTTCCTCTTGTAAAAAATAATTCGGAACTTCTTGTTCATGAGCTTAAAAGCAAGCCTTATATTGATATGACAATTTCATTGTTAAAAGATTTTGGTATTGAGATTGAAAATTCAGATTATAAGCAATTTAAAATTAAAGGTAATCAGACTTATAAATCTTGTGAATATGAAATAGAAGGAGATTGGAGTGGGGCAGCTTTTATGCTTGTTGCAGGAGCTATTAGAGGAAGCATACAAGTGAAAGGCATAAAAATTAATTCCAAACAGGCTGATAAACAAATATTAAAAGTTTTGGAAAGAGCAGGAGCAAAAGTGATTATTAAAACCAATTCAATTGAAATAAAAAAAAATGAATTAAAAGGGTTTTTATTTGATGCAACTGATTGTCCTGATTTGTTTCCTCCATTAGTAGCATTGGCAGCTCATTGCAATGGAATTTCTATTATCAAAGGTGTAAACAGACTTAAATTTAAAGAAAGTAAAAGAGCAGAAGTTTTAAAAAATGAATTTTCAAATCTTGGAATAGAAATTAATATAACTGATGATGATATGATTATAAAGGGTGGAACAGTAACTGAAGGAACGGTTTTTTCAAATAATGACCACAGGATTGCAATGGCTTTATCTGTTGCATCTCTTTTGGCAAAAGGTGTTGTTGGGTTGAAATGCCCGGAGTGTGTTGCAAAGTCATATCCTGAATTTTTTAATGATTTAAAAAAAATTGGAGGAATTATTTATGAATAGTTTTGGAAGATTGTTTAAACTGAACATTTTTGGTGAATCGCACGGAGATTCAATAGGTATTACAATTGATGGTTGCCCTGCCGGTGTTTCTCTTACAAATAAGGATTTTGAAAAAGATTTATCAAGAAGAAAAGGCGGAGATAGAGGTACAACATCACGAAAGGAACCGGATATTCAAAAGATTATTTCAGGTGTTTTCAATAAAAAAACAACAGGTTCGCCAATAACAATTATTTTTGAAAATACTAATGTTCAATCGGAAGATTATAATTTTAATGAAACGCCTCGTCCCGGACATGCTGATTTTGTTGCTAAGAAAAAATTTGGAAATTATAATGATTTCAGGGGAGGAGGACATTTTTCAGGACGCCTTAGTTTAGGACTTGTTGCAGCAGGAGTAATTGCAAAAAAAATTATACATCCGGTAAAAATTAAGGCTTTAATAGAGGAAGCAGGAGGGAAGAAAGAAATTGATAATGCTGTAAACAATGCAATAAAAGCTAATGATTCTATAGGTGGAATTATTGAATGTGAAGTTAGAAATATGCCTGTTGGACTTGGAGAACCTTTTTTTGATTCCATAGAATCGCTTATAAGTCATGCTGTTTTTTCTATTCCCGGTATTAAAGGAATTGAATTTGGCTCAGGCTTTATGTCTGCAAAAATGAAAGGAAGCGAACATAATGATTTATTTATTGATACAAATGGAAAAACAGCAACAAATTTTGCAGGTGGTATAAATGGTGGAATTAGCAATGGAAATAATTTGTTTTTCAGAGTAGCAGTAAAGCCAACATCAAGTATTTATCAGAAACAAAAAACTATAAATTTAAGAACAGGAAAAACACAGGATTTGATTATAAAAGGCAGGCATGATGTGTGTTTTGCCCTGAGATTACCTGTTGTGATTGAAGCAGTAACAGCTTTTGTATTAGCAGATTTATTATTGATAGAACAGGGAATTTCCTGACCACAGGATAAATTAGAAAAACAATTTACTTCGAAGGACTCCTTCGGACAAATCGCAAATAAAAAATTAATATTAAAACATAGTTTTAATTGCGTTAAAAAAAAATATTACTTGCTATTTATAAATATCTTTTCTAATTTTGCCACCGTAATATAAATTTTGCAAAAATGAAAACCATTCTCTTTATAACCTGTTAGTAAAATCCCAATAGAGTCCTTTTCAAATATACCACTCTTATTTGATTTTGCGGCATAACTGAACTTAACAATCCCTCTCTTGCGGAATGTAATTTTCTTTTAAGTTCAGTATATTTTCGGGATATTCACTCAATAAATTTTATTTTTGGCTATTGCCATTCTAATTACAAATATTTTATTGTAAATTAGAATCATATATAAATTGACAAGTAAAAATGACGAATATAAAAAAACTATATAAAGACTTAAAGGAAGCTATTGCCGGAACAGAACAGGATTTTACATCAGGTAGTTTGAAACGGGCAATATTTCTGCTATCTGTCCCTATGGTACTGGAAATGGTTATGGAGTCAATATTTGTTGTTGTTGATATTTATTTTGTTTCAAAGTTAGGAGCAGAAGCCATTGCTGCTGTTGGTATTACAGAATCTTTTATCACAATAATTTATGCAATAGGAATAGGTTTAAGCATGGCAACAACAGCGTTGGTTGCAAGGAGAATTGGGGAGAAAAATAAGGAAGGAGCTGCTGTAGCTGCTTTTCAGGCAATATTAACAGGATTTATTATTTCTGTTTTAATAGCAGTACCAGGTATAATATATTCCCGGCACTTACTTGAGCTTATGGGTGCCTCTAAAGAGATAACAACCGAATTATCAGGTTATACAACAATAATGCTGGGCGGAAATAGTGTAATTATGCTGTTATTTATAATAAATGCCGTTTTCAGAAGTGCCGGAGATGCTGCTATCTCAATGAGAGTCCTTTGGTTAGCAAATATTATTAATTTAATACTTGATCCGTGCCTGATTTTTGGTATTGGAATATTTCCCGAATTAGGCATAATAGGTGCTGCTGTTGCGACAAATACAGGAAGAGGTCTGGCAGTTATATATCAATTTTATCTTTTATTTAATGGCAAAAAAAGAGTAAAACTCTCCTATTCAAATATCAGGTTCGATTTTAAAGTAATAAAACAAATGCTTAGATTATCATTAGGAGGAATTGGTCAATATATAATTGCTACCTCAAGCTGGATAGCATTAGTAAGAATTATTTCGGTTTTCGGAAGTGAAGTTTTAGCTGGATATACAATTGCAATAAGGATAATCGTTTTTGCATTATTACCTTCATGGGGTATAAGTAATGCAACCGCAACTCTTGTCGGTCAAAACCTTGGTGCTAATAAACCTGAACGTGCAGAGAGATCAGTTTGGGCAACCGGAAAAATCAATTTTTTGGTTTTAAGCATGATAGGTTTAATATTAGCATTGTATCCATGGTTTTTTATTAGCTTGTTTACAAATGAACCTAAAGTCATTGAAAGCGGAGCTATGTGTTTAAGGATAGTTAGTTATGGGTTTTTTGCTTATGGAATTGGAATGGTAATGGTCCAATCCTTTAACGGAGCAGGAGATACTATCACTCCAACATGGATAAATTTTA
>JAIOSH010000418.1 GCA_021107685.1 Bacteroidales bacterium
AGTGAAGGAATACAGTGTAGGTTTTCCATTTCATATTCAAACATATTTAAATTTTGTATATCTCTATATGCATGAAGATAATATTTGTCTAAAAACAGTTTTACCAATTTATATTGAAGAATTTTTTATTGATCATTTATTACGGAAAGTTATGGTAGAACCCCAAGAATATATTGAGTGGTCACCAGCGATTAAATTATTATACAATTTTTTATACGAAATAGGTTATATTAAAAGTCCTGAAAAGATCATAAAATTATTAGAAGGAATTGAACCATATTTTATAAAAATTCTAAGGGACAGATATTCTTAATTTAGCTTTTCCAATTATTAAAAATTAATTATCTTTGCACGAAATTATTAACATAATTATTACTAAATTAATAATGATGATGTAGTTTTTTTGTGTTTAGGAATTTAAGTATTTGGAAAATTTAATCTTACTAATATGGAAGAGGATAAATATAAATTTAAAATACATAAGAAAAAATCTAATGCGTTAATTGGATTAGCAATAATAATTTTTATTATTATTTTCGTAATATATTTTAGATATTTCTCTGATTCTACAAATGATTATTTACTACAAGTACTCTATTTTTTGAATTTCATAATTGCCATTCTAATGATTGTCGTGGTTGTGTCTAATAGTAAAAATATTTCACAAAATTGTAAAATCCTTACAAAAAACAGCCATATAGCTGAAAAAGGAAACAACATATTGATGTTTAATATTTTAATGTCATCTCGGAAAAATATGATTTCTGAGATTAAATTTGCTAGTGTTAAGGGTTTTAAAGCAATTAGTGAAATTAGGAAAAGCATGGAACCCAAAGGGAATCAAGGATTGAATAGTATTATTGCTCAAAATAGTAGTATTATTCGTAAGTATCTAAATTGCAATAAGCCTATTTTGGATTTTTTGGAAGAAGTACCATCGGACTCTGATATTCTTAAAAAGATGTATGATGATCAATTATTAGATGATGAAAAATTTATTATTGAAAAATATGAATTGTTTAAGAAAGAAATGAATGGATAAATTATGCAACTCAATGATATCAGAAATGCTGATATATTATAATTTAAATATTAAAATTTTACATTATGAGTAAGTATTTAACAACAGGCCTAAAAGATTTTAACTTTTTATTTGGACATAGCGAAGGGATCGAAATGGACAATGGAATTTTAACATCATTATTAATACAGGGTGAAGCAGGAGTAGGTAAAACAACCTTAGCTCTACAATTGGCGATTAATATGATTCTAAATAATAATTATGAAGATGGTAAAAGGATTCTTGATGAAGAAAAAATGGTTCGATGTTTTTACCTGTCTTTTGATCAGCCAAAAGAATTGATAGGATTAATGATTTCTGATTTCAAATGGAAAGTTGATAGTGAGTATATCACAGATATATCTAAGGATGACCTAGGTTTAAATCTACAAGGTCCTTTTGCTGATTTATTAATAGTAGGGAGAGATGAATTCCATTCAATTGAATTTGATAAGGTGGATTTAACAATTAAAAGACTAAATAAATTAAAAGGAGATAGACACACGATTTTTGTATTTGATTGTATAAATGCTATTAATGAATTTATGAGCGTTGAAAGAAGAAGTATTATAAATTTCATTGATGAGATGCGTTTTTATAAATCAACATTTATTTTTGTTAAAGAAGAACCTATTGACAATGTGTCAGCACCTTCTGAATATATAGCTGACTATATTATTAAATTAGACAAACAATCAGAATTGTATATTGAAAAAACTCGATTACATAAAGGTTTTCGAGGACCACACGAGTATGAAATTATTTGTAATAGTATAGAGCCTAATGATTTTAAAAACAACGGTTTTGTAGTATATCCAAATTTATCTTCATGTAATAAAATAGAAGATTTCAAAAATAAATCAAATAGTAATAATGAAGTTAATGAAAATAAAAGGGCAAGTTTTGGTATTGATAAGTTAGACAAGTTATTAGAGGTCGGAAAAGAAAAGAATGGAAGTAATGGAATGAAGTATAGCAGTAGTTTATTAATTAAAGGGGTTGCAGGGAGCTTAAAAACAGAATTGGCAATGCAATTTCTTTATAATGGTTTTTTAGAAGCTAAAGAAAGTTGTCTTTTTATTAGTTTCAGAATGGATAAAGATGCTTTAGAAAAAGTCGAAATATTTAACAATAAAAATCGTAAGGAATTTTTTAATCAGTATTTTAAATTTTATGATGGACGAGACCCATTCAAATCTGCATCTCAGTTCATGTCTGAAATCAAAAACGAAATTGAATCTTCTGATAAAATAAGAAGGGTTGTAGTATTTGGAATGGGAATGTTAAATACATATACAGGGTTAAAAGGTGAAGTATTAGAATTCCTACAAGTACTAATAGAGTATTTTAAGCAGAAAGAAATCAGCAGTATTTTTATTGATTGGTTTAGAAGCACAGATATTCAAGAAACTTTACCAACTGAAAAAGCACAAGAATTTATTGGTAATCAAATTGATATTCGAATTGATAAAAATAGATTGGATATAAATGGTAATCCATTAAGAGAAATGTTATTAGAACGGAAAGAACATCGTTATAATATACATCAACATATTGGTAACCTTAGCCTTAGGAATAATAAGTTGAATATAGATTAAGCGTTTATAATTTGGTGTGCTAGCAGTGTAGAGTTGAACCTTATACACAGGGTTTGCATTTCGATAAATCTAATGATAAAGCTGAATGCTTGGAAGAACAAAAATTGGGGTAACCTCAAGAAAAGTGTAATCCAATGATCTGCCAGGTTGTAATTCTGGGATAAAAGATGAATGTTCAACCTAAATCTTAAAAACAACATCCGAGTAAAACACAGTATTGATTTCAGGAAAAACTTCAATAACTAATTTACCTTTTCCCAACAGAACTATACTAAACGAAAATAGTTGCCTGTTTGTTTCTTGTCAATTTTTTGAAATGCCATATTGGGTCCGAGATAGAACTGTCAACAGTCCGCAGTCAATAGTAGGTAGTCTGCAGTTTTTGCTTGGAGACTGGAGACTTAAGACTGCCTGCCTATCCGAAACGTTGCGAAGGCGGGAAGACTGAAAAAATATCCCATTATACAATTACATTTTGGACAATGAAACCCATCCATCCTACGCATAGTAAACAAATAATCCCAGCAATCATCCTCAAGTCTAGATGTAACCGGAAAATAACAATGTCATAAAATCGGCAATTAGTGATGTAGTGTTTTCGGAAAATAAGAATGCACTACTTTTGGAAAATAAGGATGTATGATCTTTAAGAATATTTGTTTGGTACATGGTCTATTAGTTTGAATTTTTTTACATAGTAAGAATATTGTACATACTTTTGCAGGAAATAATTAATTAATATACCAAATACACATTTTTTATTCAATTCAATATTTAAACAAATAAACTTATGAAGTTGATTGGATATCGGCTAATTCCAGAAGATAACAATCCGGATTCTCTAAAAGTAGAAAAAATGGGTGTAATTTTAATAAAGGGAAAAAGTGCGATTTTTTCAGAACATGATAATATTATTGAAGATTATCTCAGCGGTATAAAGAATTCAAAATCACTTAAAGGATTTCACTCATTTCAATACCAATTTGACAATATAATTACCAATTTTGATATTAATAGGTTAAATACAAGGTTAGAACCTAAGCCATTGTATAAGCACATTTATAAAGGAACTAATCCTATTTGGCCAATAGTAATTTATGTTAGATTAAATCGAATACAAAAAACTATTTTGTCATGGAAATTTGGAAAAACTATCGTTCATGATAAATCGTTTTGGATGTGGGTAATTAATATTTCTGTTGCCATTTTAGCAATTGTTGTTTCATACATGGCAATTTTCAAAAATAATTGAAACCTCTCTGGCAAGTCTTATGTGCAAGCCTTTTGGGCAGTTAACTTGCGTAATAGGCATCACGATATGGAAAAATTTAACTATTATTGTGATGTTTTTACTCAGATGTTATTATATCCGGAATGAAAAAGAAAAAAATATTACTAATCTCAGCTAATCAACTCACTATCCCCTATCCTGTTTATCCGATAGGATTATCTTATATTTCAACCTATTTGCAAAACAGA
>JAIOSH010000132.1 GCA_021107685.1 Bacteroidales bacterium
ATGATGCCAATACCAAATATTTTCCGTTATCTTTATCATATGGTAAAGATAATAATTATTCTGCTTCGCAGAATGACAATTCAGCCCTGTGCCGAGAGCACAGGGATTTTATGCCATTCTTTAAAAAACAGACCGCCATATTTTATATTAGTATTTGCGTTTTTAATAGAATGATTATTAATTTATTACAATATTTTTACTAAATTTGATTCCACTTAGAAAATCGCTGAAACTTCGGAGGATTAACGATTTATGATTTTAGAAGTATTTGAAAATCTAAAATCACAAATCATAAATTATAACATAAAAACAACGACTTTATGGACGCACTCTGATAAAATAAAATATATTGATAGCCAGAAATATAATTGTTGCAAATGAAATTATTCTAAAGATAAAAGTTTTGTAAGTATCAACAATGGCTGTTTGTATTTTTTCGGGCTTTTCGCCATAATATCTGAAAACCGGATTCAGGTAAAAAGTTGTTCTGTCAGGAAAAATAATTTCAGTACGAATATAAGTATCTTCGGATAATATTTTATAAAAAGCATTTTTAGTATCCATAACTGTTTTTTTTATTTGACCGTTTTGTCCGATAAACCTGAACTTTTCGGCTTTTTCACTAAGTTCAACATATAAAGTATCAGTTGAAATTTTTACCTTATTTATTATAGGAATTTTTTTTGCTTTTTCAGCCTTTTGCTCAAATGTTTCTCCCAAAGGTCTGTATATATCAGCACCAAAAGCTAATCCTTTTTTCAGGGCAATAATTATATTTTTTTTTGTCAGGTTATTTACATTTATAAAAGTACAGCGATGACCAATTTCGTCAGGATTAGTAATATCATGTGCATCATCGTTGCTTAAAATTGTTACATAATGACCTGATGAAAGAGCGGTATCCCAATGTTCAAGGGAAGTTCTGAAATTGTTAAGTACTTCAATACCATCATAATTAGTTAGATATTTCATATCATCAGTTGTATATGATCCTCTAAGCCTTGGATGAGCAATATAAACCAAATCATTATCATTTCTTAAAAGATTTATTATATGTTGTTTGTGATGTATATTTTGAAATACAGGAAAGTCTCTCCATAAAACCTTTTTTGAGCCAATCAGTACCTGATGATTTTTACGAATACCATACCCATGTTCATATACAGGTATATATGTTTTTTCTTCATTACCATAACTGTTGATTTTTTGATAATCGGAAGTAGTTATTATGTCATATCCAAGATATTTATAAATACTGTCAATTGCTTTGTTTGAATTTTTTCTTCCATCTGTTATTCCAAACCAGGCATAAGATTGAACCTGGAAATTTGCTTTCTTCCATTTTGTACTATCAATATTTTGGTAAGGATTGAATATTTTATTACCTGAAAATACTTTTGTCTTAGGAAATTTATAAACCGGACAGATTAAATATTGAATTAAGATTAATACAAAAACAATCAGAAGGAAATACAAAAAAAATTTATAAAATATTTTAAAATAAAGCAAAAGAGTTTTAAACATATAATTTTTTGTTTTATTAAATAATTATACAAAATTAATATTTTTTTTCTAAATATAGGAATATAACTAATTATTCCTTATTATTTTATAAAATTAGGAAAAGTTTTAAAATAAAAAATTTTTCTCAAAATGGGAAATATTAAAAAATTTTTATTACTTTTGGATTTTAATTTAAATATTATGGATTCATTTAAGATTTTTATAGTAGAGGATGATCCTTTATATGGAGAAATGTTAAGGTATCATTTATCATTAAACCCTGATAATGAAGTGTATAATTTTGAAACAGGTACAGAATGTCTTAAAAACCTTTATAAAAACCCTTCGATCATTTCATTAGATTATTCACTTCCTGATATGTCAGGATTTGAAGTAATAAAAAAGGTAAGAGAGTATAATTCGGAAATTCCGATTGTAATTGTTTCGGGTCAGGATGATATTTTAACTGCTGTTAAGCTTTTAAAAGAAGGTGTTTATGATTATTTTGTAAAAGATGATAATACAAAAGAAAGAGTATGGAATACTCTTAGAAATATTAAAGAAAAAATAAAGTTAAGAGAGGAAATTGATGAACTGAAAGAGGAGATTGGCAAAAAATATGAATTTAAAAAAATAATAAAAGGTAATAGTCCTGCAATAAAACAGATTTTTAAATTAATTGAAAAAGCAACCCAAACCAATATTACTATTTCATTAACCGGTGAAACAGGAACAGGAAAAGAACTTGTTGCAAAAGCAATACATTATAATTCACGTAGAAGTAAATATTCTTTTGTCCCAATAAATGTAACAGCAATACCAAAAGATTTAATTGAAAGTGAATTTTTTGGATATGAAAAAGGAGCTTTTACAGGAGCGAATACGCGAAAAATCGGCAAATTTGAGGTAGCTAATAAAGGTACAATTTTTCTTGATGAAATTGGAGAAATGGATTTAAATATGCAAGCAAAGTTGTTGCGTGTTTTACAGGAAAAGGAGCTTACAAGAGTTGGCGGGAATAGGATAATAAAATTTGATGCCAGATTAATAGTGGCAACAAATAAAAATTTAATAAAAGAAGTTCAAAAAGGTAATTTCAGGGAAGACCTTTATTATCGGTTGTTAGGATTACCAATCGAATTACCTCCATTAAGATACAGGGGGAATGATATATTGATTTTAGCAAAATTTTTTGCAGATGATTTTTGTAGAGAAAATAAGATGCCTAAATTACAAATTTCGTCAAAAGCCCAGATAAAATTAATGAAATATCCTTTTCCAGGAAATGTCAGAGAGCTAAAAGCTATTATGGAACTTGCAAGTGTTTTATCTAATACAGATACTATTGAAGAAGAAAATATTTCTTTTAATTCTACAAATGTTAAAAGCGATTTTCTTTTAGAAGAAAATACATTACAAGGGTATATCCGGAAAATTATTCAATATTATTTACAAAAGTATAATAATAATGTATTAATAGTTGCTAAAAAACTTGATATTGGTAAATCAACTATTTATAGAATGATTAAAAATAATGAAATTTAATTTATCAGATTTTTAATATATATTTTTAAAATTATTTTATATTATGAGTACAGAAAAATTTTATGATTTAACAAATCTAAAGGAAATGTTAGATGGTGATAAAGCGGCTGTAAAAAAAATGATTAAAATATTTTTAGATACAACACCAAATAATCTTTCCGAATTGAACAATAGTTATAAAAGTAATGATCTAGATATTGTAGGAAAATTAGCTCATAAACTTAAATCTTCAATAGATATTTTTAATATTACTGAATTAAAATCAGAAATAAGAAAAATTGAAAAATATGCTAAAGATAAAATAAATATTGATGAGCTTCCCGCAC
>JAIOSH010000518.1 GCA_021107685.1 Bacteroidales bacterium
AAAAAGTTAAATAATGATGCTATTATTTCCATAAGTTTAATGTCAACAGCAAATTATATCAGTGATGAAGCAAGGCAAATCAATTCTGTTTTATACAATACTTTAAAAAAAGTATTTAAAAATATTTTAATTATACCGGGCAATAAAAACTATTATTTAGCTTCGGATAATGAGTTAGATAGTAATATTACCAGAATGATAGAAAAAAAAGGAATTGACAATATTTATGTTAATCAGTATTATATTGATGACCAATTATTAAAAAACAGAAGCAATTACATATTAAATTCATTGGATAAAGAAAATGTAGTTATTAATAAAGATTTTATGCCTGTTTCTTATTATCAGCAATTACAATATTGGTTAAGATATTTTAAATTTAATATTTGGATTTTAATACTAATAATTTTAATACTGTTATTTATAATACTATTAAGGTTAAAACCAATAAATTTAGGCTTATTTTCAGGTGGATTTGCCGCTTCTTCTATTGAAGTCTTACTATTAATATCTTTTCAGATTATTTATGGATATGTTTATCAAATGACTGGAATAATAATTACAATATTTATGACAGGGCTTGCTATTGGTGCATTATTTTATAATAAGATACTTAAAGCTGTTAATATTAAAACCTTTATAAAAATTCAATTCACAATTGGTATATATTCAATAATTTTACCATTTTTGCTATTAGCAATTAATTCTATAAGAATAAATTCAATTATTGTTCATTTAATTTTCTTTTTACTAACAATAATTATTGCCATTGTTGTTGGAATGCAATTTTCAGTCGCTTCAAAAATACAATCTCAAAAAGTTTCATCAATAGCAGCGGGAGCTTATAGCTCCGATTTATTAGGCTCTGCAATAGGAGCATTATTGGTTACTACTGTACTTTTACCATTATTCGGAATAGTTAAAGTAAGTATTTTTATCGGGTTGCTGAATTTTATTACGGGATTTATCATTTTGTTGAAACAAAAAAAATATATACTTTTATCCTGAATTTTATTACAAATATATGCTAGGACAAAATAAAAAAATAAGTAAAAGAAAATTTATAAAATACAGTGTTATTGGATTGGGGGGATTGATTACTGAAATGTATGGCTTAAAATTATTTTCTAATAACATAAAAAATTTAAATAATAATTTTAAGTTCACACCGAATTTATGGAAATGGAGCAAGGAAGCTTCATATTATGTTTCCACTCCACGTGGAGTAAAGTGCCGGCTTTGTCCGAATTTCTGTTTAATCAAACCCGATGAAGAAAGTATTTGCCACACAAGGGTAAATAAAGAAGGTAAATTATATACTATTGCGTATGGCAATCCTTGTGCCGTACATGTTGACCCGATTGAAAAAAAACCATTATTTCATTTTCTTCCAACAAGTAAAGCTTTTTCAATAGCAACAGCAGGATGTAATTTAGCATGTTTAAATTGTCAGAATTGGGAAATATCGCAATTTAGCCCTAATGAAACACAAAATCACGATCTAATGCCTTTAAAGGTTGTTGAGCAATGTATAGAATATAATTGTGAATCAATTGCTTATACGTATTCCGAACCAATTGCTTTTTATGAATATACTTATGATACAGCAAAAATTGCAAGAACAAAAGGAATAAAAAATATTTTAGTATCAGCCGGATATATTAATGAAAAACCTTTACGCGATATTTGTAGATATATTGATGCTGCAAATATTGACCTTAAATCTTTTAGTAATGAAATTTATTCAATGTTAAATGCAGGAACTTTGCAACCTGTATTAAATACACTTAAAATTCTTAAACAAGAAAATGTCTGGATAGAAATAACCAATCTTATTATCCCTAATTGGACTGATGATATTGATATGATAAAAAAAATGTGTGATTGGTTATATGATAATGAATTATATGAATATCCTTTGCATTTTAGTCGTTTTCATCCAACGTATAAATTAAGTCAACTTCCGTCAACACCTGCTTCAACTTTGGAGAGAGCAAGAAAAATTGCATTGGAATCAGGTATAAAATATGTTTATATTGGTAATGTACCGGGTCATTCGGCTGAAAATACTTACTGTCCTGAATGTAAAAAATTACTTATTGAAAGAAAAGGTTTTAGGATAATTTCAAATAATATTATTAACAGCACTTGTAAGTTTTGCGGTGAAAAAATTTCAGGTGTTTGGAAATAATTAATATTAAATTTTTTTAATTATGTAAATTAGTTTATTTTTGCTGTTTTTAAAAAATTATTATAATTTTGCTTTTTCAAATTTTAAATAAAATACTTAATAATGAAATCAAAAAAATCATTCAAATTAGCAACAATTTTTATTTTATCTGTTTTTATATTTTCAATATCTTATGCACAAGATATTCCAACAGATACTGTTTGTGCCGGCAGTAGTGAATATTATAAAGTATTGACTACACCCGGTTCAACTTATACATGGGTTATTAGTAACGGTGGTACACCTACTTATGGGGTAGATATAAAAAGTGACAGTATTAGAATACAATGGAGTGTTTGTACACAAATGGAGACTGAATATATAAAAGTAGTAGAGACCAATGAATTTGGTCGTTCAGGTGATACAATTACATTACAGGTTTTACGCTATCCTATTCCAAGTGCAATTATTAGCGGCAGTGATACTCTCTTTGATGGTAATACAGGAACTGAGAAAATTAAAGTAACCCTGACAGGTACGCCTCCATGGGATATAATATATAATGATGGAAAAACCAATATTACTGTAAATGGAATAGAAGCCACTCCTTATACAATAAAAACCAGGTCATTATCTAATCCACCATTATCACATACTTATACTTTAGTATCTGTTAAAAATGAATCCGGTTGTGAAGGTGAGATTTCCGGTTCAGCAATTATAACTGTTTCTCCTCCTATTAAAACAAGTAAAATATTCCACAGATAGAATTTTTTACTTTAACCGGATTTATCAAAGTTATAAGTATTAATAATAATATCAGTCTTTAAATACGGTTTTTTATTAAAAGACTAATAAAGACAATATATTTATTGTTTGATAAATTTTTTAATATTCAATTCCCCGATTTATTACACACTCAAATTTATTTATATATTAATAATTAACATTCTTTTGTGAATAAATTCTTTATTATTTAAAAAAACGTATAAGTTTTTATACAATCTTTGTATAATAAATAGTTTATATCTGTAAAGTTATGTGCAAGTCAAAAAAAATTGATTTAAGAACATAAAATATTGATATTATTGACAAACTCTAAATAGTATATACAATGAACTTAACTAATATTAAATATTATTTTTTTATATTATTTATAAATTGTTTTCTTTTTACATACAGCCAGGTACCCCAAAAAAAGATTACCCGCGAGGAATATATTGAGAAATATAAGGATATTGCCATACAGGAAATGAATATTTATAAAATCCCTGCAAGTATTACATTAGCACAGGGAATCCTTGAATCAGCAGATGGAAATAGCAAACTCTCGGTTAATGCAAATAATCATTTCGGTATAAAGTGCCACCTTGACTGGGAAGGTAAAACTTATTATATGGATGATGATGAAGAAGATGAATGTTTTCGTAAATATAATGACCCTTATGATTCATTTAAAGACCATTCATATTTTTTGAGCGAACGCGAAAGATATGCTTCGCTTTTTAAACTGAAAATTACTGATTATAAAGGATGGTCCCATGGATTGAAAAAAGCCGGTTATGCTACAAATTCAAAATATCCCCAACTACTTATTAAAATTATTGAAGAAAATAATTTACATATATATGATAAAGAACTTGGCTCTGCCTTAGCTGAAAATACTTCAAACTTTACTTTTGAATCAAATCAGGATAATATACAGATTGATGATTTTAAACCCTTATCAATAGGAGCAAATAACAGGAAGATATTTGTTAATAATGATTTAAAATTTATTATTGCCAGAAAAGGAGATACTTTTTATGAAATTGCACAGGATTTTGAAATTTATACATGGCAAATCTATAAATATAATGATTTAAAGAAAAAAGATAAAATATCAGAAGGACAGATAATTTATCTGCAACGGAAAAAAAATAAAGGTAATAGGAATTTTCATTTTGTTAATCGTGGTGAAACAATGTATTCAATAGCCCAATTACATGGTATAAAATTAAATAAATTGTATAAAAAGAATAATATGCCTATTGGCACACAACCAAAAGCAGGACAAAAACTATGGCTTAGGAAGAAAAAAATTTAATTAGTGCTTGTCCATAAAATCACTCTCAATGTTATTTCGACCGAAGGGAAAAATCTCCATCAATCTGTATATCGGGGCATGAGATTTCTTGCTCCTTTTGAAATGACAGTTTTGAATAGTTTTCGTTCAGGCACCATATACGCTGTCATGCACTGTGCATTCCCTATCTTATTATCAATTTCTCTCTGATTTTCGATTTGTTTGTGACCAGTTCAATAATGTACATTCCTTGCTTGAGCATTGAAACATCAATTGTATTGGTTATTCGATGTTCATGTAATACCTTTTGGGCAATCCGGTTATAAATATTTACTTCATTTATAATTGCTCCATTCCTGACTGAAATAAAAAGTTCTTTTTCTGTAGGGTTAGGATATATTGAAAATTCTGATTCGAAATTTATATTTGTTACTCCAACCTCACAGGCTGCTTCAACCTCATCAGGGCTGTTACAGCCAGATGCGTTCTCAAGGATTTCAATAACTCCGTTTGGACTTGTCAGATAATTGCAAATGCTTTCCACTTCACAAGTAGATAAGGAAATGTTACAATAAATGTACAAATTATCAATAGAAGCTGCATCTATATTATCCAGTCCCGATAAATTTGTTAGGGCATCGTTGTGTGAAATATTAAGGCTTATCCAAATGGAAGTTATATTGTCAAGGGCTGTTAAACTTGTAAGGGAAGCGTTACCCTGAATCCAAAGGCTTCCTCCGATGGAAGTTACATTGTCAAGACCTGATAAACTTGTCAGGGCAGAGTTGCCATCAATTGAAAAAGATCCCCCGAAAGCTGTCAAAACATTTAATCTGTTTAAATTAGTTATGTCATTCCCATTAATCTTAACATTTCCTTCT
>JAIOSH010000136.1 GCA_021107685.1 Bacteroidales bacterium
AATTGATGATATTAGCGGTGATGGAATAAATGATGTATTAATCGGTACTCTTTATTCTAATAATTACTGTTATTTTCTTAATGGTGTTGATGGTTCTGAACTTCATTCAATAAATTTTGGAGAACCTGTTGATGCTATAGCAGCAATTCCTGATATTACAGAAGATGGCTCAATGGAAATGGTTGCAGGTGGCAGAAATGGAAAAGTTTATTGCTATTCAGGAGGTTTAAACAGTGTTTTTCCTGTTGCCGATTTTACTGCCGATATAACATCAATTGAAGTTGGAGATAGTATTAATTTTACTGATCTTTCAGTTAATAATCCTACTGATTGGTATTGGATTTTTGAAGGAGGCACCCCATTAACATCAACAGAACAAAATCCTACTGTTGTTTATTATTCACCAGGTTCATATAGCGTTACTTTAATTGTAACTAATGCCTACGGTTCTGATTCATTAATTAAGCCAGGCTATATTTTTGTTGAAACTCCTTCATTTTATCTTGATATAAAAGCATTTTTTGAAGGTCCTTATTACGATACAAGTATGTATCGTTTTCTAAACACTTATGGATATATGCCTAATAGCCAACCCTATAACATTTCCCCTTGGTATTATAACGGCACTGAGTCTGTAGCTTCTATCCCAAATAATGACATTGTTGATTGGATATTAATTGAATTAAGAGAAACACCCGGAGATGCTTCAACAGCAAATAGTTCCACAATGATTTCTCAAAAAGCAGCTTTTATTTTAAAAGACGGTATTATTGTTGATTTGGATGGAACAAGTTTTCCTGTTTTTAATTTAGCAATATTCGATAACTTATATGTTGCTATATGGCACAGAAACCATTTGGGTGTAATGTCAGCAATACCATTAATTAAAGCAGGATGTATATATTCTTATGATTTTACTGTTGGCTCAGGTCAGGCTTATGGTGGAATTTTAGCTCATAAGGAAATTGCTTCAGGAGTTTGGGGAATGGTCGGTGGAGACAGCAACCCTGATGGTCAGATAAATAATTCTGATAAGATAGATGTTTGGATCCCTCAATCAGGTAATTCAGGTTATTTAGAAGCTGATTTTAATATGTCAGGTACAGTTGATAATCAAGATAAAAATGATGTTTGGTTGCCTAATAGTGGTAGCGGTTCTCAAATTCCTGACAATACCCCTACTGAAGGATTTAAATGCCAGGTACCAAAATAATTAAAAATTAAATCAATTTGTTTACAGTTTTGTTGCGTTAGGCTATCTTAGTAAATTATATCGGTTAATACCTTACAAGTAGCCCCACCAGGACTCGAACCTGGATTTAAAGTTTAGGAAACTTCCGTTCTATCCCTTGAACTATGGGGCCATGATATTTGGCAGCAAAATTCTTAAATTTTTATTGATTTACAAATTAAAATATGAATTTTTATTATTTTTGCATTTAAATAAAAAAAAAAAATTAATGTCTATTTTACCTCTATTATTTTTTAACATCAGCGGTGGTGAGATATTTATAATATTAGCTGTAATTTTTTTAATTTTTGGCCCGAAAAAAATTCCGGAATTAGCGAGATTTTTAGGTAAAGGAGTTTATGAATTAAAAAAAACTTCAAATGATATCAAAAAAGAGATCAATGATGTATCTAATAATATTGATAACTTCTCAGAAACTAATAACTCATCAATAAACACTAACAAACAAAATTCAGAAAGAATAAGTAAGTAATGCGAATCAAGAGTTGAAATTAATATATTTTTACATACTAATAATTAGGTACTCGGTACTTTATTACACAGAACCCAGTGCCAAGAACCCAATGCCAAGTAATAATCATCAATCATTTTTAATCCAAGATTAGTATAAGTAATAATTTACATACTTTTGTCGTTTAAAAAATACTAATTATTATTTTAATAACCGAAAAATTCATATCTTATGAAACTTTCCATTACTTTAATTCTAAGTTTTATATTTATTGTTAATATTAATGTTATTGCGCAGAAAAATCATGCTGAGTCGGCTGACATAGCATTTAAAGACCAAAAATATTCAATTGCAGTTGATAAATATAAAAAAGCATACTCAAAAATAAAACGTAACAGGGAAGAAAAAAACAGGGTAAAATTCCAGATAGCGGAATGTTATCGATATATGAATAATACAAAGAGAGCAGAAGCAAATTACAGAGGTCTTGTCAGGAATAAATATTACAAACATAAACCCTTAATATTATTATATTATGCCGATGCTTTAAGAGCTAATGAAAAATATGAAGATGCAATAGTGCAATATGATGAATATAACAAACTAAAGCCTGAAGACCCAAGAGGTGCAAATGGAGCAGAAGCCTGTTCATTATCTATAAAATGGAGAGATAATCCGACAAATCATCAATTAACCAATATTAGAAAGATAAATTCAAAAGAAGATGATTTTTCACCTGCATATTTAACCGATCAGTATAATTCAATTGTATTTACTTCCAATAGAGAAGGAGCTACGGGAAAAGCTTCTGATGATTGGACAGGAGAGAACTTTACCGATTTGTTTTTTGCAAGAAAAGACAGGAAAGATGAATGGAGTACTCCTGTTTTGCTTGAAGACCAAGGTATAATCAATACTGAAACTAATGAAGGAAGCTCCATGTTAAATCAAAAATTCAATATAATGTATTTTACAAGGTGCGGAAATGCCAAAGGTAAAAAATCAGGTTGTCATATATATAAAACAAAAAAACAAGGAAGAAATTGGAATGACCCGGAAATAATACCTTTAGGTGGTGATAGTACTTCTGCTATCGGACATCCCACTTTAAGCAATGACGAATTGACCATTATTTTTGTTGCTGATTTCGATGGAGGTTACGGACTCAAAGACATCTGGTATGCAACACGAAAAAGTAAAAATGATGATTTCGGAAGACCCAAAAACATAGGTCCTGTTATAAACACTGTGGACGAAGATATGTTTCCTTTTCTGCGTTCAGATACTGTTTTGTATTTTGCTTCAAATGGTCATATTGGTATGGGTGGTTTTGATTTATATAAATCCACAAAAACAAATGATGAATGGGGAGCACCTGTAAATTTGAAACCCCCGTTAAATTCAAGTGCCGATGACTTTTCAATTATTTTTAATCCCGAAGCACAGGAAGAAGGATATTTTTCATCAAACAGAAAAGAAGGCGGAAAAGGAGGTGATGACATCTGGTATTTTATTGAACCACCTTTGGAATTCACATTAACAGGAACGATAAAAGACGACAGATCATTACAATATATTGTAGGAGCAGAAGTAAAATTAATAGGCTCTGACGGAACTTCTATTATTGACAAATCAAATTCATTAGGAATATATGAATTTACTAAAGAGCAGTTTTTACCAAATACCTCTTATGAATTAATCATCTCAAAAAATAATTATTTTAATACCAAAGGTTCTGTAACTACTGTTGGTGTTGACCGCAGCAAAGATTTTGTACGTGATTTTGTTTTAGTGCCTATACCTAAAAAACCTATTATATTACCCGAAATCTTATATGACCTTGCTAAATGGGACCTAAAACCTCAATACCAGGATTCTTTACAGGGATTAATTCAAACATTAGATGAAAACGAAACTATTGTTGTTGAACTCGCTTCTCATACTGATTTAAGAGATACTGATGAAAACAATGATATTCTTTCTCAAAAACGTGCTCAATCAGTTGTTGATTATTTAATTTTACGAGGTATTGACCCTGACAGGTTAGTAGCAAAAGGATATGGCGAAAGAGTTCCAAGAAGTCTCGAAAATGACTATTATATTGATGGTAATAAAATTTTTGATGCTAAAAAAACTTTAACAGAAAGTTTTATTAATTCCCTAAGTTCAAATGAATTAAAGGAAATTGCTCATCAACTAAACCGTCGTACTGAATTTACAGTAATAAGAAATAATTTTGTCCCCAAACCAAAAATTGAAGATGTTACTTCACCAAAAATTGATATCGTTCTTAATCCTGAAGAAGAAATAAATGCTGTTAAATTTATTGGAACCAAAGATGGCAAATTCGTTATACCTGGCATTTTTAACGGATACTCTATGGATTTTATACTTGATAAAATAACTTATAAATCTTATATCTCATTAAACAGTGCTTTAGAATTATTAAAGAACGGAGCCATCAGTAAAACGGATTTCCAGGGTGATCCTAATGAAATTTTAGCTAATGCTTCAATTATTGATAAAGCTGTTTTTACAATTAAAGATTTTAAAATCCTAAAGAATACAATACACAATATTGAAGTTATTGTTAGCTACAAATTAGAACACGGTTTTATAATTGATGAAAAAACCTTTTCTAAATTTGGGAAATACACTATTGATAAAGAAAAGAAAGAAATTATCTTTGAATAGAAATATTTTAAGTATCTTAGGCATTTTAAAATTATGCAAATAAAACCTATTTGTAATTTCATAAAAATTTTACTTTATTCCGTAATTATTTTAATTACTATTATTAGCTGCAAAAAAGATGATGAACCACCTGTTACAAATTTAATTTTTGAAAATGGTGTTTTTATCGTAAATGAAGGACTTTTTCAAACAGGTACAGGAACAATAAGTTTTTTTAATCGAAATACAAAAAATGTTGAACAAAATATTTTTGAAAAAACAAATGCTCGTCCCTTGGGTAATGTTGTTCAGTCAATTGAAATATTTAATGAAAAAGCATATATTGTTGTTAATAATGCCAATAAAATTGAGATTGTAAATTCAAAAAACTTTAAGTCAACAGGAACAATTAACAATATTACATATCCCAGATATTTTCTAGGAATTAATCAAGAAAAAGCATATATTTCAAGCTGGGCTGATAATGTTACTGTTATTAATTTATCTAAAAACACTATTATAAAAACCATTCCCGCAGGTACAGGTCCTGAAAAAATGTTAAAAGTGGATAATAAAGTTTTCGTGCTGAACCAGGGAGGTTTTAGTATTGATAGCACAATTACAGTAATTAATATCCAAACCGATGAAGTGATTGCAACAATACAGGCTTATCCTAAACCAACAGGGATACAACTTGACAAAAACGGTAAAGTATGGGTAATGTGTTCGGGAAAGGGTTGGAATGCTTATCCTGCTAATGACGATTCACAAGGGCATTTAATTTGTATTGATACTAACAATTTTTTAATAGAAAAAGATATTAGCTTTATATCAACATCCGAACATCCTGAAAAACTTATTATTAATACTGAAAAAGATAAATTATATTACAATTATCCTGATGGAGTTTATGAATTTGATATTAATGCAGATAGTTTGAATCATACACCATTAATTAACCGAAACAATATGTTTTACGGTTTAGGCTTTGATAATACAACAGGATATATTTACGGAGCAGAAGTTTTTGATTTTGTTCAGGATGCTTGGGTTTACAGGTATAAAACTAATGGAACCCTTGTTGATTCTTTTAAAGTTGGCATTATTCCGGGAGAATTTTATTTTCAATAAATCAAAAAAAATATGAAAAACAAAATTGATGTTAAATGGACAAAAGATATGTCTTTTGAAGCAGAGGTAAATGAGCATAAAATTATTTTAGATGCTGAAGAAAAAGTAGGAGGTAAAAACCGCGGACCTCGTCCTAAACCCTTATCGCTTGTTTCATTAGGCGGTTGTACTGGAATGGATGTAATCTCTATTTTAAAAAAAATGCGTGTAATACCCGATTATTTTAATGTTTCGGTTGAAGGAGAACTAACTGAAGAACATCCAAAATATTACCATACAATAAATATAACTTATACATTCAGGGGTGAAAATTTACCTATAGATAAAATTGAAAAAGCTGTTAACTTATCACAGGACAAGTATTGTGGTGTTAGTGTCATGTTAGAAAAAGCAGCAAAAATTACACATAAAATTGTAATTGAAAATTAATTCCTGATTAATTCGACAAACTCACTGATTATCATTGCGGTAGCACCCCAGATTGTATATTCTTTAATATTGTAGCAAGGGACTTTAATTTTAATATTATTTGAAAAAATTTCTTTTTCAACAATAACATTTTTATTAAGGAAATTAAAAATATCAATTTCAATTATTTCCCTGACTTCAATTTTATCAGCCTTCAATTTTGGCTTTTTA
>JAIOSH010000599.1 GCA_021107685.1 Bacteroidales bacterium
CTGTAAAACAAAGCAATGAATGGGAAATATACTGGGATTTTCATACAAACAAAAGAGAAGATGAGTATATTATTGATATTAAGTCTATTAGGCAGTACAAGTTAGTTGCTTAATTTTGGTTACACTCTAATCATTTTCGCATTTGTCTGGTTCCACTAAAATGGTAGTATAACCAAAATTTTTATTGTTGATCTAAAAATTGCAACAAATTCATATACGAGTTTCGAAAATTTCTTTTATCTTAAAATTTTTGTTAAAAGTTACATTAATATTTAGCTTATATTTTCTTAATGAAGATCTTCCTTTTCTTTGTTTAATATAATCCATATTGAAATTAACATTATAATCCCCATCTCTACTATTTTCAATATTTATTTTGTTCCAGTCAATATGATAATTATATATTGAATTCCTTTGGTAATATGATGTAAGTTCAGATTTTACTTTATCAATATTAATATTATAAAAATTATAAAATCTTTCAACAGGATCAGAAAAAAAATGTTCAAGTGCATTTAAATTTTCGTCTTGTCCCATCTCATAATAATTTTGCAAAATGACTTTAATTTTTTCTTCAGGTGGAAACAAAGAATTTGTTTTTTCGGAATTTGATAAATTTTTATTATTTATTTCTAATAGTTCATTATTATTTGTTACTTCGGCAATTTCCATATTTTCAATATTTTCGTGATTATTGTCATATATGCTTTCATCAGTCAGGGTTTCTTTATCAAAATAAAAAATATGATTATTGAAAATATAATAAATAAGGAGAAAGAATAAAATGATCGCACTAACAAGAATTCCTATCTTAAATTTACTTATTAAATCATTTTGTTTTTTATATAATATATGTTTTTCTTTTTTAAGCTCATTTTCTTTTTTAGCAATGTTTTCTTTTTCTCTGCGTAATTTTTCTTCATATTCTTTTTTCAGCATTTGTTCATAATACCGATTAATATTAATATGAATCTTTGTTTGGGTATATTGATGAAATTTTTCCCACTCTATATCATAATTTTGTTTACTTTTCTGATCAGACAAAATCTCATAAGCTTCCTGTATTTCTTTAAATCTTTCTTCAAAAAATTCATCTCCTTTATTTGTATCAGGATGAAATTTTTTTGATAGTTTCCTATACGCTGCTTTTATTTCATCAGAACTTGCTTGTGGTGTTATACCAAGGAAATAATAATAATTTTTCATAAATTCGAATTACTTCAAACAGAATAAACCTTGTTTTTTTAATATCGCAATATAAGGCTAATATCAATGAGAAATTTACAAATATTCAAATATTTTCCACAGGCAATTGTTAATAACATTATAGCTAATTAGTGTTAAATTAACAATAAATCATACTATCTGTTTTAACTGATAACCTTACCCATCCAAAGTTCAGACAGAAATTTACGGTAAGGGACAACACGTATTTTATCAATTATTCTTTCTTCCCTGATATTGGCTACAACATACGATGCTTTTGGAACAAATTCTTCGTTAAAAGCCCGCAAGGGAAATAAATCTTTCTTTTCAATATTATTTGTTCCTTTCACTTCAATAGCCACCTCGCCATTGCCCAGAATAAAGTCCACTTCAATACCTGATTTTGTCCTCCAGAATTCTATTTTATAATCAGTTTCAGAATAAGAACGATACGCTGTAAGTTCCATAAAAATAAAATGCTCAAATGCTTTTCCGAACAATTCGCCCCTTTCTTCAGGAATAACCCTTTGGGTAAGTGCCCCTGCTACTCCTACATCAAATAAGTAAAACTTAGGAGCCTTCGAAATAACTTGTCTGTTTTGCCTCTTTTTAAAAGGTTCAACAAATGTTCCCATTAAAGTATCAACAAGGATTTGATAATACTCCCTCACTGTTTTTGAATCTACTCCGCAATCACAGGCAATATTTGAATAATTGGTTAATTCGCCGTGTGAATAACCCAAAGCATCAAAAAAACGCAAAAAAGCCGGGATATTGCGGGTTAAACCTTCTGCAAAAACTTCTTCCTTTAAATAGTCCTGCAAATATGCCTTTAGTGATTTTTTATAATCCTTTTGCCGGAAATGAGTAGGGACAAGACCCCTGTTTAACACGGTTAAAAGTTCCCAATCAATTAGTTCAGGTGTAACCAATGGAAACATTTCAAACCGCCATGCCCTCCCACCCAGTAAATTTGCTTTCCCCCTTTTCAGTTTTCTGGCACTTGATCCGCACAGAATAAATCTAAATCCCTTATTTTCAATTAACCAATGAACTTCATCCAGCATTTGTGGAATTTTTTGTACCTCGTCAAGTATAATTGGTTTTTGAAGAACATCAGGACTTTTTGCTTGTAATTGCTCCCGCATCAAAAAAGGCCTTTTCGAAAATTCAAAAAAAATTTCAGTGTCTAAAAAATCAAATGTTAAACTGTCAGGAAATTTGGATTTCAAAAAAGTTGACTTACCTGTTTTACGAGGGCCCCATAAAAAAGCAGACTGATGTTCAGGCAAATTGATATTTAAGATCCGTGTAAAATATTGCATCATAATACGAATTAGTTTAACTATTTCGGAATTATGTACAAAATTAGTAAAACTATTAGATTGAAAAAATAAAATAAACTACTTTTATAATATTGTTAACTTTTGATTTTTTATAATTTTACAGCCCTGTATAATACTTTCTTACTATTTTAGCATCCGATTTTATATGTCTATGCTGCAAAAAAATTCAATAAATATATTGACTTGAATAAATTTTTAATCATACAAACCGCCTCAATAGGCGATGTTATTCTTGCTACACCGGTTTTGGAAAAATTACACCATTTTTTCCCGGAAGCTAAAATTGATATTTTACTTAAAGCCGGTAATGAAAATTTATTTAATGATCATCCTTTTTTAAATAATGTGCTCATTTGGAATAAATCAGGTAAAAAGTACAGGAATTTTATTAATATAATCAAAACCATAAGAAAAAGAAATTATGATTATGTGATTAATATTCAAAGATTTGCTTCCAGTGGATTGATTACTTTTATGTCGGGTGCAAAAAATAAAATCGGTTTTAATAAAAATCCTTTTTCTTTGTTTTTTAGCAAAAGAATAAAACATACAATTAAAAGCGGCAATAAACACGAGTCCGAAAGAAATTTAGAGCTTATAAGAAGCATTACAGATTCAACATCTTTCCCAGTTAAAATATATCCTTCTAAAAAAGATTATGATAGTATGTCTCAATATAAAACTATTCAATATCTTTGCATAGCTCCTGCTTCACTTTGGTTTACCAAACAATATCCTATAAAGAAATGGGTAGAGTTTATATCTGAAATTGACAATGCATACAAAATCTATTTTTTAGGTTCAAAAAATGATTATAAAATTTGTGAAGAAATTATTAAAACATCAAAACACTCAAATTCGTTAAATTTAGCAGGGAAATTGAATTTTTTAGAATCAGCAGCTTTAATGAAAGATGCAAAAATGAATTATGTAAATGATTCTGCTCCATTACATATAGCTTCGGCAGTTAATGCTCCCGTTACAGCAATATACTGTTCAACTGTTCCCGAATTTGGTTTCGGACCTTTATCAGATAATTCAACAGTTGTGCAAACTAAAGAAAATTTAAGCTGTCGTCCTTGTGGTATTCATGGTTTTAATTCATGTCCTGAAAAACATTTTAAATGTGCCTTTACTATTAAAAAGGAAGAATTATTAAAAAAAATTTCAAAATGAAAGAAGAAATATTAAATGCTGTCAAAGTACTTAAAAATGGGGGTATTATCTTATACCCGACTGATACTCTTTGGGGTATAGGCTGCGATGCTACAAATTATAAAGCTGTTCAAAAAGTTTATAAATTAAAAAAACGCATAGGAACCAACAGCCTGATTATTCTTTTAGATAAGGAAGAAAAAATTATTAATTATGTTAAAAATATTCCTGAAATTCTTTGGGATTTACTAAAAAACGTTGACTCTCCAACAACAATTATTTATCCTAATGCAAAAAATCTGGCAAAAAATGTAATTGCCAAAGATAAATCTATTGCCATAAGAATAGTTAGAGACGAATTTTGTAAAAAATTAATAAATTTATTTAACAAACCCATTGTATCAACTTCTGCAAATATTTCAGGTGAGCCAACACCTATTATATTTCATAATATTTCAAATGAAATTATTGAAAATGTTGATTATGTTGTAAAGATTGATCACGATAAACTTAATAAAGTTAAACCATCAACAATTATTAAACTGAAAGAAAACGGAGAATATGATGTTTTAAGACAATAATTATTCTAATGAAAGAAAAATTTTATTTTCAATGTACTGATTGTGGAAAGAAATATTTAAAAGATGAAATATCATATTTATGCACTATTTGCGAAAAAGAAAATAATAAAAGATTACCTCCTAAAGGTGTCTTGAAAACAATATATAATTATGATCTGGTAAGCTCTACTGAAAATAAAGAGAATTTATTCACCAAATTAAAACAAAATAATTTTTTAGACATTCTACCGATATATTCGGTTAAAAGCTTACCTTTCCTGAATATTGGCAATACTCCAATATATAAAATAAATAATTTGAATGGAAAAGATTTACAATTCCGTCTTTATTTAAAAGATGATTCACAAAATCCTACATTTTCATTCAAAGACCGTGCATCAGGTTTAGTTTCAGGCTTTGCCAAAGAAAATGGAATTAAAACCATTATAACAGCTTCAACAGGAAATGCAGGTTCATCATTAGCAGGAATATGTGCCTCTCAAAATCAAAAAGCTATAATATTTGTTCCTGCTTCCGCACCTATAGCAAAATTAACACAGATAATTATGTATGGTGCTACAATTATTCCTATTAAAGGGAATTACGATGATGCATACGATCTTAGTATCAAAGCTAGTAAAAAATTCGGATTATATAACAGAAATACAGCTTACAACCCTTTAACAATTGAAGGTAAAAAAACCGTATCTTTTGAGATTTATGAACAATTAAACCATAAAATACCGGACAAAATTTTTGTGCCTGTTGGTGATGGTGTTATCATATCAGGAGTCTATAAAGGTTTTGAAGACCTCTTAAAATTAGGATTAATAGACAAAATGCCTGTCATTGTTGCTGTTCAATCAAGCGAAAGTGATAATGTTGTAAGAAACCTTAATATTAATAATTTTTATTCTATTCCTGCTGATACAATTGCCGATTCCATTGCTGTTGACATTCCAAGGAATTTTTATATGACAAAAAAATTTATAAAAAATTATAATGGCGAATATATAACCGTATCAGATGTTGAGATATTGGAAGCATCAAAGATTTTAAGCAAAAACACCGGTATATTCGCTGAGCCTGCTGCTGCTGCAGCTTTCGCAGGAATGCTGAAATACAATAAATTATATAAACTCACCCATTATTCCCGCAATGTTGTATTACTAACAGGCTGTGGTTTAAAAGATATAAATTCTATGAAAGAATTGGTTCATATTCCCAAAGCAGTTAAAGCTGACATAGATGAAGTGAAAAAAATACTGAAAATC
>JAIOSH010000406.1 GCA_021107685.1 Bacteroidales bacterium
TAATGCTAAGTTTATTGCTACATTCCCGGTACCGATAATTGCTATTTTATTTATTGCTGTCAATGAAAATATAAATTTTTTATGGCAGCTAAATTACAAATTTCTGATATTATCTGACATATATTATACTTGAAAATAAAAAATGAATAAAACAAATTTTAAATTTAAATGTTTTTGACACGAATTACACTAATTAAATTTATAATTTCGTTAATATCAGCATTTTCACCTTTTACAATGATATTTGATTGATTATAATATATTTCTCTTTCTTTGAGTTGTTCTATAATATAATGCTTTAATTTATCTTGTGAAAGATTTTGCAGCAGAGGACGTGGTTTTTTTGAATTTTCTAAACGGTTTAAAAGAGAATTTATGTGCATTTTAAGATAAACAGATATACCGTTATTATTAATAAGTTCTATATTTTTATAAAAGCAGGATGTTCCACCACCTGTAGAAATAACTGTGTTTTTTAATTTAAATGTTTCTTTGAGTATATTATGCTCAATTTTCCTGAAAACATTCTCATCATATTTCTTAAAAAGATCATTTACAGAAACATGATATCTAACTTCAATTAATGCATCTAAATCAATAAAATCACAACATAGTTTTTTTGCCAGGCGTTTTCCCACAGTAGTTTTGCCCGAACCCATATATCCTATCAAGTAAATTAACATATAAATTTTCATTTTAGCACACAATAACATATTGCAATATAAATTGAATTTATTACTTTATATGCAAACTAGTGTCATGTTTGAAATGACGGACAAAGATTGCCACACCCTCGTTCCTCGGGTTCGCAATGACGTCATTGCGAGGAGGTACGACGAAGCAATCTCAACCAATAAAGCACACTTGACATGACACCAGATAATGACAATCTGCTATTACCTATTTTATAATTACTTTTTTATTAATAGTAACTTTATCAGATATAATACTTAATATATATATACCTCTTGATAAATAAAATAAATCAAAAGAGTTCTGATACTTGCCTGAAAAATTATTTTTATTTTCCGTGTATATGGTTTTTCCTTTTATACTTGTTAATTTTAAGGTAAATGATTGCGTTTCATTGGTTGAAAAACTCAAATACAGAAGGTTATTTGCCGGATTTGGAAAAATATTCAAATCATATAAAAAATTGTTTTTATTATCAATATCTGTTGTTGATATTGTGTAATATGCTTCCCAGCCTGGGGCTGTTATATAATTATTTGAACAAAATGTAACAAACATTTTACCACTTGGAGAGGTAACGGGTTCGGGCAGATTTGACGGAGAATAATTACCCGAATAAGTTGCAAGCAATTGGTTATTTGCAGCATTATAAATTTTTACAAGGTCTTTATCTTCTTCAGTATTAAATTCTGTAAAATTAAGTGTAATAGTAATTGCAGCTTCAGGAGTAATATTCCACATACAGGTTGTACCATTATAATAATTAAAAGAGCCGCTTCCGTCGCTAAAAGTATCAGTAACAGCAGTTAAATTAGTCAAACCATTGCACCAAACAGGAATAGTTGAAGTATAGCTTAGCAGCCAGCCGGTCGCTGTAGTTTTATCATTTGAAAAAAATTTAATAAATATTTTATTAGCTGTTGATGTAATTGGTTTGGGTAAGTTTGAGCCTGAAAATACTCCAAGAACCGGAGCAGCAGTTGTTTCTCCGTCATAAACAGTAAGTATATCATTTAAATCTTCTGTTTCAAACCTGTCAAAGTTTAAAATTATATTTGTTACGGAGTCTTGTGCTGTCTGCGGAGATATCAGCCAACTGCAATGTGTATGGTTCTGATAATTATAAACCGGTCCACTTCCATCGTCAATTGTTCCTGATTTTGATTTTAAAGTATCAATCCCTTTACAGTAATATGGATAATTAAAATTGATTGTATCAGGGAAACAATTGATTATAAGTTCCTGGGCTAAATTGAAATTATGGCCTCCCGGTGTTAAATTATCCAAATAAAAATATCCATCGTACGAACCGCTCCATCCCCAGTTAAAATGGTAATAATTACCTTTCTGGTATCCGTCGCATACAAAAGCATGACCATTAACATTAGGAACTGACCATCCTGCATAATACATTGGTATTTTTTTATCAAGATGTGTAATTAATAAACTATCCCACTTCAGGTTGGTACTATCTCTGAAGACATATTCTGTTTTAAGTGAATAATTAAAGTAAGTCTTTAACGAATATGCAGCTTTATGATTCCACATGCCTGAACCATTCGGACCATAATCCATATCAACGGAAACACCGCAATGATATAATAATTCTGCCACTGAAAGATTGCTTTCATTAAGGTAATTAACCATATTATTCCATTTATAAGTTGTGTTTCCAAAATTTGCAGACAGCATACCATACACAGGATGATAATATGTATAAGAGCCGGTACCTGTTATAGGAAACCTGAAATAATACATAACCTGGCACATAGCAGTTGCAACACATCCTGCCCATACATGACCACCCGGGCCTGCAGGGTCAGCAGGGCACATCTCATTATAATATGTCCCCTGGTCCCAAATTGATGTTATCAATGGTAATACTTGCTTTTCATCTCTTAACATAAGAAGTGAATTCTTATCATTACTAAGTAAATGCTCCCATGCTTTAATTGTTTTTTCAGTAACTTTAATATTATTATTTATAGCATATATTATCTGTACTTTATACTGTTTCATCCATGTAATGAATTGCGGAGGCTGATTATCAGGTTGGTATGCTCCATTAAAAGAATAAGCTAAAACAGGATATGCTACATCATTTGCCGAAACAATAACATATCCTTTTTCTTTAATATTAAATATATAATAAACAGCTTCATTATCATACTTCTCAATAAATACTTCTTTTATTTTAATATTATCATATTCCGTTTTATAGTATTGATTGATACGTTCATAATAAAAATTTACAGCAACTCTTTTAGCATTTGGGATTTCAACTTTTTTTGCAAAAATATTATCAGTAATAAATATTAATAAAGTTATTGTAATTAAAAAAACATAAAATTTATACTTCATTATGTTTGGATTTTTTAGAACATAAAGATAAAAAAAAATGCTATTTCCAAACGAAAATAGCATTTTTTTAAGCTTCTACTGCAATTTTAATGATAAATTATTATTTTATGGTTCTACCAATAAATCTAATTATTTAATAATTATCTTTTTATTTACAGTTCCATTATCATTTGTTAAGCTAAGGAAATAAATTCCTTTTGAAAATCCTGAAAGGTCAATAGTATTATGATAATTTCCAAAGACATTTTCAGTATTTTCTTTGTAAACTACCTCACCTGTAACTGTTGACAATTTTATATGAACAGATTGCATTTCATTCATTGCAAAGCTTAAATTTAAAATATTATTAGTAGGATTAGGGAATATCATCAGATCAGTAAAGAAGTCATAATTATCTTCAATACCTGTATTACCTACTGTATAATCAAGTTCCCAGCCTAAAGCTCTAATACCCATGTTGCTTGAAAAAGTTAAAAATATTTCACCGCTTGGAGATGTAACAGGGGCTGGTAAATTTTCAGGCGGATAATAACCGGAGTAAGTTGCAAGTAATTGGCTATTATCAGCATCAAAAATTTTTACAAAATCTTCATCTTCTTCAGTATCAAATGAAGTGAAAGTTACTGTCAGTTCATTAGCCCATTGAGGTTCGATTTTCCACATACAGGTTGAGCCGTTGTTATAAAAGAATGAGCCGCTGCCATCGCCAAAGCTGCCTGTTGGTTCTGTATATGTTGTCAAACCACTGCACCAAACCGGTAGATTTGTTGTATAGCCTGCAAGCCAGCCTTGTGCAGTACTACTGCCGTTTGTAACAAAAGTAATTAACATTTTATTTCCTGTGGAAGTTAAATCTTCAGGAATAGTAGAGCCTGAAAAAGTTCCGAGTACAGGGTCATTGGTTGTTCCTCCGTCATAAACAGTAACAATATCATTGCCGCTTTCAGTTTCAAATTTGTAAAATTCCAGAGTAATATTAGTAACAGAATCTTCTTCGGTTTGTGGTGTTATTAGCCAGCTACAATCAGTATTATTTTCATAATCTTCCTGTGGGCCGCTGCCGTCTTCAAAAGTTCCTACTAAGTGAGTAAGATTTTTTTCACCTGTACAATAATAAGGATAGTTATCTGTGGGGAAAAATTTCCAGACCATTGCCTGTAGAGTAGAAAAACCTCCTGCATCAGTAATTAAAAACCAGCCATTCATTGAACCGCTCCAGCCAAAGTTAAAATGAAACATTTCATCAAAACTATGATAACCATCCAAAACAAAGGCATGCCCTGAACTGCCCTCTCTTCCTGAGTAATAAACAGGTTTTGCTTCATCTAACTGACCTTTTACCATTTGTTTCCATGTGTTAAGAGGATAACCACCCCTTTGTAAATATTGAGCCTGTGAATAGCTGAAGTAATTATGTAAAGCATTATCTACTTCATCACTATATGCTCCCGAACCATCCCAACCAAACTGCATATCAACTGAAACAGCACAATGAAAGCCAATTTCTGCAATAGGTAAATTGACTTTAGAGTCGGATGAATTTACCATTCCATCCCATTGATATTCAGTAGCACCGAAATTTGCATATATTGTACCATAAGGAGGCCAGGAATAAGAATGTTGTCCTGTTCCCTGTAAAGGATATCTCCAGTAATACATTATCTGTGCCATAGCAGTGGCTACACACCCAACATAAACATGACCACCGGAACCCTGAGGATCTTCAGGGCATAAAAAATTATACGGATAATCCTGATTCCAAAGACAGGTAAGTAAAGGCTCTACATCTTTTGCATCTTTAATAATACTATAATTAGTAGGTTCAAATGTTAATAATTGTTCCCATTTATTGTTAATCTCAATAGATGCTTGAATATTATTTTCGCGCAAATAATTAATATGTTCAATATATTCGCGCATTAAACCGGAAAAATTCTCAGGTTGATTTTCCGTAAAATATAGTCTATCAAAAGAATATCCGAGAACAGGTTCAAGAGCATCTTCAGCAGAAACAATAATAAATCCAAGATCCCTGAAATTAAAGACATAATAAACAGGAATATTGTTTTCATTTATAACAAAAGTTTCGGTAATTTCCAGATTTTTATAATCAGTTGTATTATAATACTGGGTAAGACTTTGGAAATAATAGTTAAATGCCACTTTTTTTGCATCCTGAACATTGACTTTATTAGCAAAAATAAATCCTGTAAAGGCAATAAAAAGAATGCTTAGTAATAGTTTTCGTTTCATAATAAATAAGTTTATAAAGATTAATAATTATTTTTTTGCAAATATACAAATTTTTACATTAATAAAAAAAATTTTGCTGAATTTTATTCTTTTAAAAATTAAATTCGTATGTTTGGGGCGTTAAAAAAATCATATTATTAACTAAAAAATTATTTGATTATGAAAAAAATTAAAATTCTATTATTATGTTTTATGTTTATTTTAAGCATTAATTCATTATTAAGCCAGGGAGTAGATGATTATATGGATGCTTGGGGCACCATTAATGAGCAGTTTAATTATATTCCTAAGTTTGGAAATATAGTAAAAGATCAGGTAATGCTGGATAAAAGTATAATTTTTGAATTAGATAATAAAATTGGGATTGGTGTTCCTTCTCCGGAAACTAAATTACATATTAATGGTGATTTTAGTCTTTGTGACAATATATATTTCTACAGTCTTACTGGAAACGAATATATGATTCGTTTTTACGGAGATATGTTAAAATTTACTGCTGCGAATACAGGTCCTTTTAATGATATATTAAAATTATATCATGATTATATTATTGTAAATGGAATAATAGAAACAAATGGATTCAGGATGACTACTAGCGCAACAGAAGGACACTTTTTGAGAGTGGATGGAAATGGTTATGGTACATGGCAGGAATATGTTCCCACACTTAGTGAAGCATATAATGGACCTGGTGGAAGTGGTTCCGGAAGGATAATTAACGCAGATAATGGTGCAGTTAAAATTCAGGGAACCGGTGGTTTGATAATAGATGGGAGTGTTGGGATTGGAACTAATAACCCTCCTGGCGCCTCAAAATTATTTGTTGAAGGCAAACTCACTACCAAAGACTTTCGATTATGGGTAGGAACAACAGAAGACGCCTTAGGTATGGTTTTACAAGCTGATGCTGATGGTAATGGCTCTTGGGTAGAGCATTGGAATATATCTAACGGCAACATTTATAGAAATTCAGGAAATGTAGGGATTGGAACTAATGACCCACAAAGCAGATTACATGTTAACGGAGATGTTTTTTTATTAAGTACTGATTTTAGAAATCAACTTCAGATATTAGGCAATGAACAAATTCCTGAGAGAAGGGGTATAAGCATAAGTGATGACTCTGATGGTGCATTCAATTTTTATATTCACAGTTGGCAAAGCGATGCTGCATTCAATTTTATTGATGCTCTAAATAATAATAATTTAATGACAATAAAGGAGGATGGTAGTGTTGGAATTGGAACAACTGAAACAACAGGTTATAAATTAGCAGTGTCAGGATTTATTCATGCTGAAGAAGTTAAAATAGAACACGCTGACAAGTGGTACGATTTTGTTTTTGAAAATGATTACGATTTACCAAAGCTCAATGAACTTGAAAAATTTATTACGGAAAACAAGCATTTACCTGATGTACCTTCTGCAAAAGAAGTAAAGGAAAATGGGATAAATTTAGGCGAAATGAATGGAATACTATTAAAAAAAATTGAGGAATTGACCCTTTATGTTATTGAGCAGCAGAAGGAGATTGAAAAGTTGAAAAAGAAAATACAATAGAAATTAATGAGACTAAAATTATAAAAGGTGAAACCGCATTATAATTTTATTGACGAATTAATCCCGATAGCGAGGAACGAGCGTATCGGGATATTAAGATAAAAGTTGAAATACAATAAAAATTTATTCATAAGAATTTAGTGAAATCATAGGACAAAAAATATAAAAAAATGAAACAAAAATATTCAATATTATTAACAGCTTTGCTTACGGTTTTTTCATTACAAACCATAGCACAAAAAAGTGAAGTCCACTTTGCTTATGATGCTTCCGGAAACCGGATTACAAGAACAATTACTCTAAAAGAAAAGAAAAAAGAACCGAAACAGGAAACCGATACAACTAATTTAAAGCAAACCGAAAAAGAGGATAACGAAATTGTAAAGCACATAGCAACAATCGGTGAAATGACAATAAATATCTATCCCAACCCTAACGGTGGAATGTTCAAAGTGAGCATTAACGGATGGGATAATAAAATCACAGCTTCATTACAATTGCATACATTATCAGGTACAGAAATTGTTGAAAAAGAACATTTGCATCCCGAAACAAAGGTGGATATTAGTGATCAACCTAAGGGAACATATATTCTGACATTGATAATAAACGGGAAGAAAGAGGTGTGGAAGGTTGTGAAAAGATAAAAAAGTAAAGTATAAAATACAAAATTTAAAAAAATGAAAAAAATATATATTCTTTTTATCATATTAAGCGTACTGACTGAAGTTTACGGGCAAAACAATATTGTAACCGATACAGCTGTGAGTTTCACATTTGAAGAAGAATTGGATGGTGATACTATTTATGAATACACAGCCAGCGATTATATTAAGATGAATGATGGTTTTAAATATACACCAAACTCAGGTAATTACTTTCATGCAAAGACTAACCCGCTTATGGTTTTTCCGCCGGGGGGAGGTGTTACAGGAGGTGCACCAAATAATAATGAAAATGGAGTAGTAGGAACTATACCTGGTAGCTTATCTGTTTCACCAACCGGTGCAGCCATTTATACAATACCTATTGATCTGCCACCGGGGATTAATGGTATGACACCCGAACTTGCATTAGTATATAATAGCCAGGGAGGAAATGGAAACTTAGGATTAAGTTGGAATTTGCATGGATTGTCAATGATTCAAAGAATGCCGGCTGATATGTACCATGACAATTTTATTGATTGCATTGATTTGGAGGAGGATGATAAGTTGGCTTTAGATGGAAATAGGCTAATAGTAGTTGGTTCCGGTACTGACCCAATTGAATATCGAACTGAAATAGAAAATTTTTCTAAAATTGAAGGATTTAATATAACAAATTCATTTCCAAATTATTTTATTGTTAAAGAAAAGAATGGGCTTATTAAAGAGTATGGAAATACTAATAATTCCAGAATTGAAGCACAAGGTAAAACTCATGTTATTTATTGGCTAATAAATAGTGTCGTTGATAGATACGGAAATACAGTTTCTTATTCATATATTGAAAACAATGGCGAAGGATATTTTTATCTTGATGAAATTAATTACGGTGGAATAACAGGATCATGCAATAACAAAATCAAATTTTATTATACTATCGGACGAGATGATGAAAACAGATCTTATATCAGAGATAAAGAATCTACAATAGGGCCAATGCAAAAGATGAAAATATTATTAGACAGCATTGAAGTTAAATTTGGTAGTAACCTATTCAGAAAATATCGTTTTACATATAACTATGAATTCTATAATAAATTAACAGAAGTTAATTTGGAAGGTTTGAATCATACAAAATTTAATCCTACAAAATTTGTTTGGGGAAGCAATGGTAATCAGATAGATTACATTGATACGGATTATTATGAAGATAAAGATTACTTTTTTGGAGATTATAACGGAGACGGTAAAACAGATTATGTTCTTTTTCCTGAAATTGTAAGCAGTTCGGACAATACCTGGAAAATGTATTGTAGTAATGGAGATGGGAGTTTTACATATTTTAATAGTGGAGTGATTTCCCTACAATTTCAATATCCTGAAAATGTTAAAAGTACTTATCCTTGCCAGTCTTATGATTTTAATGGAGATGGACATGATGATATTTTTTGGGCAGAAAGAGTTTGGGAAGATGGACTTCATCAATTTAAATATCATTTTAAATGGACTGATCCTCAATCTAATTTTTTTGAACCTTTTCCAATTGCTGCCGATGATTGGCCAACATTCCCGATAGAAATAAATCACGAAATTTTTATCGGCGATTTTACAGGGAATGGCAGTCAGGATGCTCTATTTTATTTTACGATTGCCCAAGTTTGCACTCTTTATCAATTTAATACTTCAAATAATGCTACTTTTACAACTCAAAATATAAGTTTTGGAGATAAAATACACGTAATAGATTTTGATGGAGACGGAAAAAAGGACATAATTGGATTTAATTTATCGGGTTGCAATGTTTTTTCTTTTAAAGATGACACTTTTCAAGGGCTTAACGAAGGATTAGGATATCCGACAAGCCATCCTGATAATATTTATTTCGGAGATTTTAACGGTGACAATAAAAGTGATGTTATTACATGGTCAATTGAATGGGGTTGGGGATTAAATTTAAATAACGGACATTCTTTTTATAGTGAAAACTTAGCTCCAAGTATGTTACAACCTTCATCAGGCAGTATTTTACGTATTTCTGATTTAAATAATGACGGTAAAGATGATATTCTTTTTATGATTCCACATTATGAGGGTATAGTGGCAACTGAAAGTTATGTTAATGCTTATTATTTTAATGGTAAATCATTTGAATTACTAACAGTTGTTTTTCCAAGCCCCATATTAAATAATTCCGTAATAAAAATGGTTGATTTTAATGGTGATGGAGGAAAAGATGTTTTCTATAATGATAATCTTGGAGATGAATCTACGAAAATAATAAGTCTGTTTTCTGATAACGACCCGTATCAAATTAAACAAATTATAAACGGCCTTGGAAATACAATCAATATTAATTACGGACTATTATCCGACAACACGCTATATGATCGATATTGGATTTCTCCTATTTCACTTAATGAACATGTATTTTGTTTTTCCGGCCCGTTAAAAGTTGTAAAAGATTATGATCTTGAAAACGGATTAGGAGGTTTTAATAAAACAGAATATCATTATGGTGGATTAATTGTTCATAAAAGAGGTAAAGGTATGTTATGTTTTAAAAGTATTAAGGAAACAAATATGCAGCAAAATTCAAAAAACGAAATGTTATCTGATTTCGGTCTAACATATTTTTTTCCTTATGTATCAGAGATTAATCAAAAAGAAGGAAATAAACCTATTATAAAGCAGAAAAACTTATATAAAATTCATCATTTTGATAATAATAGGATATTCCCTTATCTAAATAAATCCTTAATTCATACATTTGAGAATGATTTACTTTATCCGAATTATTTTGTTAATACTATAAAAGTAGAAAACACTTATGACTCTGACGATATTATTTACGGTAATATTTCACAGCACAAAGTACTTAGTTCTGAACAAGAACTTGAAATTGACAGCAATGATGATGATTTTGATTTTAAAACAGAAACTAATATTTCATACTTGCCGGCTAATGAACAAGACTGGTTAATTAATCGGTTAAACACAAAAAATATTATTAAGGAGAAATATAACGGCACATATAATAATGATAATGTTTTCACTCATTTTCAATATGATAATAATAACCCCTGGCAATTAGAATCTATAAGAACTACTCCAAATAATCAGTTACTATTTTCAATTAAAAAAACATTTAATACTTATGACGGATACGGAAATATAACCAAAATTACTACAGAGCCATTTTCACCTAAATACGGGGATGAACCAACACTGGTTACAAATTTTGAATATCAAACTACAGGTAATTACAATGCAAAATTTTTAACAAAAATAACACGTTTGAGAGATGGTATTACTTATGAAGATAATTTCGAGTATAACCCTGTAACCGGCCTTAAAACGAAAAATATTGATATGAATGATATGGAAACTTCATATTATTATGATGACTTTGGGCGTTTAACAAAAACTATTTTTCCTGATGATAATATTGCTGTTAATGTTCTTCGATGGAGCGATAATCATCCGGATGAACCTTCAAATTCTATTTTTTATTCATGGTCAAAACAATCTGGTTCGCATCCATCTATTACTTTCTTTGATAAATTAGGGCGAGATTTAAGGAGTGTTAAAATAGGTTTTAACGGACAAAAAATATATGAAGAAAACACTTACAATGACCTTGGTCTGGTTAATAAAATCTACGAACCCTTTTTTAAAAATACGGGGCAAGGAAATTATATTGAATATCAATATGGTGAACGAAACAGGGTTAAACAAAAAATTTTACCAACTTATACAATAGAATATACTTATAAGGGGCTTACAACTATAACAAAAAATCTTTCTACCGGAGTAGAAATTACAAAAGTAATAAATGCACTCGGACAAACCGAAACTATCACAGACCCAACAGGAACAATTAGCTATGATTATTACAGTTCGGGAAATGTTGAATCAGTTACAGCCGCAGGGGGAGAAACAACAATGTTATATGATCTGGCAAATAATCAACGTACACTTTCAGAACCTAACTCAGGAATAACAACTTATGATTATGACTCATACGGCAGATTAAGAGAACAAACAGATTATAACAGCAATACAACTAATCTACAATATGATGAATTAGCTAGAATAACAAACAAAGAAATTATTGCCGGTTCGGGCAATAGCGCCGATAATGTGAACGTTTCATATAGTTATATTACAGATAATACTATAAACGGTTTCGGACAATTGGAAAACATTACAGGCCAAAATAATATAACATATCAATTTTTTTATGATAATTTAGAAAGGATTGTTCAGGAAGATGAAACCATTGAGGGACAGATATATTCAAGTAATATTACTTACGATATTTTCGGAAGAACCAAAAAGCAAACATATCCAACCGGCTATCAAACCGTAAATTATTATAATGCAAACGGCTATTTCGGGAAAACAAAAGAAGCAGGTAGTAACAAAACATTAAGGAAAATAATTGATATAAACCAACGTTGGCAGATTACCGATTATATGCTTGGTAACGGACAATACACTGCAAGAGGTTATAATAATTATGGATTTCCTGCATCAATTGTTACAGGAAGTGGTTTAATCCAAGGTTTATCTTTTGATTTTGACCCGACTACCGGAAATTTAAATTGGCGCGAAGATAATACTAATGGTCTATCGCTTCACGAAAATTTCACTTATGATACTGATAAATTGCATACTCGTCTTACCGGATGGGGAGAGGATAATCAAACTAATTATAATATTCAATATAATGATGATGGAAATATCGACTATAAAACAGATATAACCTGTAACTTAACTGATAGTTATCAATATAACTCATCGAAACCACATGCCGTTACGGAAATACATAACATTAAACAGGAATATCTTGTAGTTGTAGAAAATAATGATCAGGATATACAATATAATGCTTTTCAAAAAATAAGCAGCATAGAACAAGGTGATAAAAAGTTGGAGTTTACTTACGGTCCCGATGAAGCCCGAAAAATAATGAAGTATTATGAATATGAAAATAATAATTGGACACTAAAAAAATCCAAATTATATATACTCGGCAATTATGAAATAGAAACCGACGAAGAGTTAAGCGAAACCCGCGAACTTTTATATATTGGCGGTTTTGCAATAAAAGAGCATAAAAGCACTGGCGAAAACAACACCTACTATTTATATTCTGATTATCAGGGTAATTTACAAACCATAACTGATGAAACCGGTACTATTATCAAACGATACAGCTTCGACCCTTGGGGCAGGCACAGAAATCCTGATACCTGGCAAAACCTGACTTATGATGAAACACTAAACGAAGACTTTATTTTTGACCGTGGTTACACCGGACACGAACATTTGGAAATATTTGGATTAATTAACATGAACGGCAGACTTTACGACCCGTGGACTGGCCGCATGCTTTCGCCCGACAATTTTGTCCAGACACCCGGCTATTTGCAAAACTATAACAGGTATAGCTATGCTTTGAATAATCCGTTGGTATATACTGATCCGAATGGGGAAATTATATGGACACCTATTATAATTGGTGCAGTTATAGGTACATATATGGGCGGCACAATCGCAAATGAGGGAGAAATAAATCCTGTTGACTGGGATTATAGTTCTGGTAATACATGGAGTTATATGGGTGCAGGCGCTGTAATAGGTGGTCTTTCCGGTGGAGCGGCAGGAGGTATAAGCGCGGCAGGAGGTGGTGCCATGGCAGCGGGAGCAGCATCAGGAGTTGTTGGTGGAGCTGGTTTTTCCGGCTTAGCCACTGGATGGAATGGCGAGGCTATGTTACAAGGTGCTGTATATGGTGGAATATCCGGTGCAGTAGGAGGTGGTATAGGGGCATCAATTGGCGGTGGATGGGGTGCAGGTGCATTGGCCGGTGGTGCTTCATCGAATCTAACAGGTCAATTACTATATAGTGGAGGAGATATGAGTAGTGTAAATTGGGCATCAGTTGCTGGAAGCGGAGCACTTTCTTTAGGTATGTATCATGGCATGTCTTATGCTTCTTGGAAATGGGGTGGTGGAAATAAAATGTTTGATACAGAATTAAAATACAGTACATTTTGTAAAATAAATGCTGACTATCAACGGTCAAGATTTTCGGGTGTTGAAAGAGGTGGTTTTATTATGAATGATGGTACCTATCAGCGATTTAATAAAGAGCAACTTGCAAATTACGGTATAAATGATATTGAGGTACCAGATAATGCAAAAGCTATGATTCATACTCATTGGGATAAACCTGGAAAAACAATTAATCTTACAAACAAAGGAAACCGTATTTGGGATAATAGTAATTATACAGGAATAGGATATGAATCCACAACTACAAGATACCATTCATTTCCAAATGATTTTGGATGGCCTGTGGATTCTTTTGTAATAAACAGATATGATGCTTCCTGGTCCCCGATGGGTTCAATGGTTTCTTATCCTTTTTCAGATCCATTTATTCGTTTTTTTCTTTTTCCCTGGTAAAGTAAATTTTTTCAATTATGAAACATTATATTCTTTTAATAATGGTTTTACATTTTACTTTGTTTATTAATGGGCAGAATAAGATTGAAATGGTTAAAATGAATAATTTAAGACATCGAATAATTACATGTGAATTTACGACATTTGTTGATGGTATTAAAATGTCTCAACGCCGTTTTGTAGAGTTGAATTTGGATAAAAATAAAATAAGAAAAAATAGATTTTATTCCGAAAAAAAATCAATTACAAAATTTGGATATAACAATTGCAGAGAAATAAAAACTAAATATTCTATTGTTTATCAAGGCAAAGTTTATAAAACCAAAAAAGAGAAAAAAAATATTGCATTGGAAATTAATAAGAACAAATGTTTGTTTTTTGTAAAAGATACAAGATTAGTTCTTAATGAAACAAATAGTAAATTAATTTTAAAAAATGATATTATTTTCGTTGAAAAAACTGATAATATTTCGGATATTATAGAATACTCAATAAATATGCTTGAAAAAAATGACAGTATTTATTATACTTTAACAATATTTAATAAATCTATTGATACAATTTCATTTAACAAATTTTCGAAAAAGATTCATTTTGTAAATAGTTTGTATTGCGATCTTTTTTCAATATCTTATCCTCAAATTAAAAGTAATTCGAAAAATCTGCACTTAAAACAAATATTGCCAAAACATAAGAAAATGTTAATATTTCCAATATCTTTAAAAAAGGAAATAAAACATATACTCAGTAGCGTTGCTTTTTTTTGGTTTGACTATTTAACTTTTTCTAAAATTAAAAATTCAAATAAATTGAACAACATTTATGTTCAGGGAGGATATGTTGAAATAAGTCCTTAATCAAACTCCCAACAGAAAAAACCCAACTGGCGCAAATCTTGAGAGCGGACAGATGTGGTTGTAGACCTATGCCCTAGCACATCAAAGTTTACAACTTCAAAGCAGTTTGACACTTACAATTTTTTAATTGTTCGTACAATGATAATTATTGCTCAACGGTAGCGAATCTTCCAATTAAAGTATGCACAAAAGCGTAACTTGTGCCAGGTTATTTCCAAATTTTTTTTGTACAATAAGTTATGCGATTTTTATTTATTGTCAAAGTCTTACAGATAATTGAATCTGTCCACCCAAACCAAGTTCTATAATTTTTTTTAATGTTGAAAGTCTTACTTCTTTTATGTCATTTTCAATTTTTGAAATATAAGACTTTGTTGAGCCAATTTTTTCTGCAAGATCTTCTTGTGTCAGCCCTTTTTCTTTTCTGGCTGCATAAATTAATGCACCGAGTTTAAAATCTTCGTATCCTACTTCAAGTTCATCCCGTTTTTTTGTTCCGGGTTCCCCATAATGCTTGTCTTTAAACTCGTTAAGCGTCATTACGTTTTTCGTTTTCATATTCTTTCTTTATTTTTAACTTTCTGTCTTTGCTTTTCAAAAAAATTCCTGAAAATATTCCTTGTAAAAAATTACAGTCCGATATTTCTGTTTTATTCTCACTTTGCAAAGATAAGTATTGTTATCCTAAAGTACAACTATTATTTTAAATTATTTTTTACACTTGATTCGTATTGTTAACCATACAGTATTAAATTAACAATGAAAATTTTTTAACAAATATTATTATTGAGTTGGGGAATAAGGGGAATAAAAGTCAAAATATCAAACAGAAAATAATCAAAGTTGAGTCCAGTCTAAAAAGGGTCTTGTCGTCATTGCGAACGGAGTGAAGCAATCTCAAATTATTGTAATATAACAGCGTTGCTGTCGATTAAATATTGTTGTCCCATTCGTTACGGCTTTGTTCGATATGTTTTTGTAAATCTTCTGCAACACTAATAGGGAGCTTTCCGGCATATTTATCCGAGAGCCTCATTTTAGTCGATATATTTTTTTTCAAAACCCGAAGCAAATGAAGTTCTTCAAGTTCCCGTAAGAGCTTCATCGTTTTTGGCGTGGTAAGTTGGATTATTACTGTATCCATAATAAAAAAGTTTTTTAAATTACACAGCTTAGCGGCTATAAGCCTGCATTGTTTTTGAATCCCTGATAATAAAATCAATTATAAAATATAGATTTTGTGAGCTAAGTTACATTATTTTTGCAAATATACGGAAATATTGGCTAAATAATATTTTGAGGTGCTGGGGTATATAATAATTTGATTACTTTTATAGCATCTTCTTTAAGTTTTGTTTTCTTTCGATTGGAAAAGATAAAAA